>JAPDIG010000016.1 GCA_025966525.1 Candidatus Methanophagales archaeon
AGAACTAGAGTCACTACGTGTTTATCTATTCAATGTTACAGCAGCACAGCTTCGTGAAGCTTTAAAACTTTTCCATAAATTTACTAAACTCCCATTCTACGATGAGTTAATGGATGATTTCAATGAAGAGCAAAAGATTACAGTAAGTGCCTTAGAAAATTATGTGAATGAATTTGAGCACAAAAAAGGTCTCTTGTATAACATCTTGAAACCTCTCAGAGATAAAGTATTCCATTATGATGAAAAAGAAGCCACGGAATGGGGGAAAAGAATAATAGCTGATGAAAAGCATGAAAAGCCGAGAGTCCATTCTATTTCAATGAATAAATTTGAATTTGGGCCTGGTCTGGAATATGATAATGATCTTTTTTCAAAATATTTATTTTGGGGAGAACAATCCCCGGATTCTTTAATGAAGGCTCAAATAGAAATATGGAAAATCCACAAATACTTTCTAGACTTTGTGAAAATAATGTCTGAAATCTTGATGAAACGGGCTAGAATCACTTCTGACCGGCCATTTGGATGGATATTGAAATATCGATACGGCTTTAAAAGAAAGGAATAGAATTTTCGAATTTTCTTATAATTTTTATGAAACTTATTTTTTTCGGTTGAGTTCCAGATGTTGGTTGAGTTAAACAATCGTATCCGCAGGATTTCCAGAAGTTGACCGAATCGTCAAAGACTTGTTAACATCTACATTCTCGATGTAAGTTCCAGGGTCAACAGTAATCGTATGCCCATTTAAAGTGTCAGAATCATCAATCGCAGCTTGAATAGTTGAGAAACTCTCGCCTGTGTTTATATTGTGGACGGATTGTGGAGGGGGTGGTGTTGGTGACACGCTCGCACTTGTTGTCTTTGTATTGTCACTCGTTTCAGTCTCACCGCTTACTATTCCTACTTCACCCGTAACAGAATAAGTTTTTGCAGTACAGGGTGTCCATGAAAACGACTTTGTTATGCTCTCATCTGCCTGGAGCGTTACGTATTGTATTAAATCCACTTGAACACCATCAGTGTATGCCTTAACCGGCACATAGTTCTCTTGCTAACTCCCTTCGTTCTTTACTATCACATAGATGGTTGTTGATTGCCCAACATCCGGCGATGCTGGCTCTGTGTAGACGTTTGTCACAGCCATGTCGTGAACAGGAACAGAGCCAGTCGTGAAATCCCAGAGCGGACCAGTAGTAGATGCACCATGATTGTCTGTTGCCACGATTTTCCAGTAATATTTTGTGGTGTAGTTCAATGTGCCCGGGTCATAGGTGGTTCCTGACTGAGCAGTAGAGACCTTCAGTGGACTTGTGCTGGTTCCGAAATAAACATCGTAAGTTACTGTATCGCCAGCATCCAGGTCCCCATCAGTCCAACCCAAATCCGTATGAATGGATTGACCGGTTGCGTGATTTGCAGGAGAAGGATTGCTCGGTGTGTACGGCGGATTATTTGGAGCTGCAATGGGAACAAATTTGACAGCATCAAAAGCAACCATTGTGGAACAATACGGCTCACCTGTTCTATCATTGAGTATAACAGAGGCAAGAGTATCAAAGTTAAATGTCCCTAAACTGTAAAACCCTCCAGTCCTCAACTCTTGATTAACAGTTTTGGTGGTCATGCCATCCTTATGATAGATTTGATACACAGCACTATGGGTTGGTGTATATGTGCGATAAGGGGGCCAATCCTCTACGAAAGGATCGGGATTAGGAATCCGCACGAAAACCTCATAATCCCCGCTTTGTGGCAGAGATGCCTGCCATACGCCGTAATACAGCGGGTCACCATAGCCTTCCTCACCGCAGAGTGTGTACCAGAAATTCCCATTAAATGCCCTGGTGTGGAAGGTATCATGATCATGCACATAAAACCAACCCTCTGCGGGTCTTGACGGATATTCCGTGAATCCACTTTCACCTATTTCTGTATCAATAATAATGTCCTCCGCCGTGACTACGCCCATAAAAGCAGATCCGATAATCAGCAAAAACGCAATAAGACCCAAAACCGTCACGCCTTTTTTCATCGCCTGTGATTTACCTCCCCGTAAAAGGTAATGAAGGAAAGGGGGTTATATAAAACTTTCGGTAGTGCCTAGAAAAAATAAATTTAATAGCCATCGCATCGAGCCCCGTGAGGCTTGGCAATTACAACAATGGGTATTTCGGCGTCTATTCCGTTCGCTCACCCGCGGGGCTTCTGATTGCTCGGCACACTCATCCTTTTACTTCTCACCTTTAATACTGCCTTCAACCCACTATACACATGAGAGGAAGATGTCGTGGCTCTATACTTTAGAGCGAGAGTTATACTGCAAGAGCAAATGAGCAGCATCTATCTCCTCTTGCTATACTGCTCTTTAACTCAACACTTGAATTGAGCAAACTGCCGATGAAGTTCTGATCGAACGCACACATCATCCCACCAAACTCCATGGCAAGCTCATAGATGAGGCAATTGTATTCTTTTATTATCATTTTGCCATCCTCTTGCTCCAGCTCTGCAAAGCTCCCTCGTTCGTTCAATAATTTCACCACCGATTCCACATCTCCATCCCCTTTTAGTCTTTCCTTGTAATACGATGCCTGCTCCGCTCCTAATCGCGCCATCATCTCCCTCACCCTCTCTGCCCCTTCTCTCTCGATTATATCCCGGATAATCCATTTGAAGAAGTCAGAATATGCTTTTGGAAAGAATTTCTCCGCGCTTTCAGTAAGTGAATAAAAAATCTTCGGTCTCCCCATCTTTTCTTTAACCGCAATCCTCTTTATCAAGCCATCACGCTCCAGAATAGCCAGGTGCTGCCTCGTTGCAGTGGACGAGATACCAAGCTCGGAACTCAATTCATCAACAGAAGCGTCCCTTCGTTTCAGAAGGTTAAGGATTTCCGCTCTTGCATCTTCTATTTGCATAGTCAGGTAAGAGCCGTGTGAGTTTATAAAGTTTTCTATTTTTATACATTCAAAACTTTTTATAGTTATTAAAGTAAAATAATAATATACTGTAAAAAGATGAATATGGCGGAAGGAAAAATACATATAAGAGATTTTCCCCCTTTCATCAGGTTCGAGCTTGAGGAAACCTTTCGGCGGAAAATCTTCGCAAAGTTCTTGAAAACTGTGTGCGAAGTTGAAGTGGACATCTCCCCGGAGGTGTTCTGGAGCTCGGCAGAAGAAGAATTTGAACTATCAAGATACGAATTGATCTTTGGCAAAGTACGCGGGAGGATATTAAAAACGCTCAAAAATAGTCCTTTAAGTGCTAAGGAGATACTGGAACGAAATCCTGATGTCTCTGCAAATTCCATTTACCACGCTATAATGTGGTTAACGGATCAAAAGCAGATAAAAAAGAAAAGCGAGTGTTTTGAGCTCAAAAAAGATTATTTCGAGCATGTTCGCGTTCCCGACCTTGCAAAAATAATCGATCTCGGACATAAGGGTGAAAGGAGAAAGAACGCCCTATCCATAAAGGAGTTGGAGATGGCTACTTATCTGTGGCATCACTACGAGCGTGCTTGTGAGCGTGATGGGAGGACTTTACAAACCCCCGCTTATGGGAGATGGTATCAAAATCACTTCGCACTCGCAAGAGCGATAAAAGAATGGGCGAGAGGTGATGCCAATATCCCTCAATGGACTCTGATCGCGATAGCCAGTTTTACCAACCTGAATATTGAGGAGAGAGAGGTAGTATTAAGCTATTGTCTTCCTCCGGGAGTTAAAATAAGACCTTATTACAAGGGTAGATATAAACTCCCTGTTGAGGTCTCTTCTGACCTTGATATTATCGCGCTTCGAATACTCATGAAGCACTCCGAAGATGGATTAGTACATCCCGTTAAACATAAAAAGGAGATGTTCAGAAGACTGTATCATACTTTCGGCTCATTTCAAAGCGATCGGATACCCCTTAGCATAAGAGAAATAATCGAGTATTATTATCAAATCCAGGGCGGTAGAAGAAACTGCACTAGAATACCCCAAAAGATGAAACAGAGATGGGAACTGCTCCCATATCACGAGCGGACTATCTCTAAAATCCGGGTTCTGGAGACATTGTTTGAACTGGAACAACCAAAAAGAATTTATGAGCTGATCTCTCGCTCAAGGGACTTTCTTGAAGATGTCGCGAATATAGTAAAGGATTTGGAAATTGGTGCTATAAAGATAAATAAAAGGAACGACAGACCGCATTATCGGTCTTATTTGCCTAAAAAGGTGAAAGAGAACCTTGAAGAGTTAAAAGAGAAAGTAGAAAGATTGAAAATTGAAAACAGGCTTGATTTTCTCGTAGAAAGAGAGAGAACAGAGCTAATCATGAAGGTTAAACGATGTTGGGGTGAGAAAGGAGTTGATGTGCTCTCCAACCTAGCTTTGGATAGAGGAGTCAGAGACCTCGACCTTGCCAGAGTTTGCGGTGCGGCACCCAAAGAGGTGAGAAAGATTCTCTATGAATTCATAGATAGAACGCTTGTCACCTACATGAGAGAGGAGACGCCTGAACTCGTGGAATATTATTACTCTTTGAGTCCAGAGGGTATCAAGAACTTTTTGGCTGGGGAAAAGAAGGAGAAAGAAGAAGAAAAAGAAGAATTCAAATATCCATTTCCGGAAGAATTCAGTACTTATCAGCGAAGAAGGTTGTGCTCGGGGGTTGGATGAGCGCCTTAGCTCCGGAAGATTCGTCATAGAACCGTCGTTGCCGAGTAAAGAAGAAATATACTTTTATCCCTTTTGGGAATTTTTATATAATATGTTGAGAAGATAAATGAGAACCATCGAGTGGGATGAGAAAAAGGACTCGCTAAAACTAATAGACCAGACTTTATTGCCAGGAGAATATAAGATAGTGGAGTGCAAGACGTTAGCAGAGCTGATAGATGCGATACAGAGATTAAAAGTGAGAGGTGCACCGGCATTGGGCGCTGCGGGTGCTTTCGGCGTTGTTTTAGCCTGTATAAATGAGAAGAGCCGAACGGATATAAAAAAAGCGGTTGAGAAGCTCAAAAAAGCGCGTCCTACGGCTGTAAATCTCTCTTACGGCGTTGACAGAACGTTAAATGCTGCAATGCGCGGGAAAGACACGCAAGAGATGATAACGTATGCGCTGGAAGAGGCGCAAAGAATTGCAGACGAAGACGTTGCGGTGAACAAAAAGATAGGGGAGCATGGAAGCGAGCTTCTGGAGGATGGTGACGTCGTGCTGACACATTGCAATGCAGGTCGTTTAGCTTGTGTTGACTGGGGGACTGCGCTGGGCGTAATAAGAACTGCAATAGAGAAAGGAAAAAGGATAGAAGTAATAGCGTGTGAGACAAGACCTTTGAATCAGGGTTCGAGGATAACCGCTTGGGAACTGCTCCAAGACAAAATCCCGGTTACATTGATTGCAGATAGCATGAGTGCCGCCGTAATGCGGGAAGGTAAAGTAGATAAGGTGATAGTAGGAGCAGATAGAGTGGTTAAAGAGGGAATAATAAACAAAATAGGGACTTATATGCATGCAGTGGTTGCGAAATCGCATAACATACCTTTTTATGTTGCTGCTCCTCTTTCCAGTTTTGACTCGAAACGGAGTTACAAAGAGGTTGAGATAGAGAAACGGAGTCCTGAGGAGCTGATATTTTTCGCGGGAAAGCAAATTGCACCGCTCGGAGTTAATGTTTACAATCCGGCATTTGACTTCACTCCTTTTGAGTTGATAGAAGCAGTTATTACAGAAAAAGGCATCTGCTCAAAAATGTCTGAGGTTGGATTTTAGACCTTCTTGTAACCTTTTCCTATCACATAAACTTCCGCACTTCTTTTACGAGATGCTTTTGGCGAATATGCTCTCGTATGCCTGAACTTCTCTTTTACACCGCCATAAAACTTATTATAATAAGCACCCTGGAAGATTTTCACCACGAAGTTACCATTATTCCTTAAAAGCGCTGAAGCTATGTTTAATGCTGATTTGCTCAGTTCAAAAGAACAAAAGTGGTCATAATCTCTATTCCCACTCAACTTTGGCGATGCATCCGATAAAACGACATCTACTAAATCTTTTCTCGCGGAAAAAAGTTTTTCGCTGATTGCAGATACTGTCTCTTTTTCCTTTGTTATGTCCCCTTTTATTGATTCGACACCTTCCAGTTTTTCTATCTGGTGCAAATCCACGCTTATTACCACCCCTTTCTCGCCGACAAACTCTTTCGCCACCTGTGACCAGCCTCCAGGAGCAGCACCAAGATCTACAACCACATCTCCCTCTTTTATCACCTCATATTTATCTTCTATTTGCAGCAGTTTAAATGCAGAACGAGACCTGTAACCTTCTTCTTTCGCTCTTTTATAAAATCTATCTCTTTTCAAGTCTGCTCTTTTTACCATGCCGAATTTTATTCTTTCAGTTTCAATATTAACTTTTGTTTTATCTTACGTAATAGAAAAGATTCATTAGTTCCTGGTCTTGAAAATGTTCTTTATTTCCTCCTCACCCTTATCTCTATCTCCTTCCAGTCTTCCTTTACGCCCTTCAATGCAGAAACGGCACCTGCAATCGCTTTTCCAATCACATTTTGCACGAATTCGTTTGCTCTCATCTCTTCCTTATCCACAAATATCTCCACTTCTACTCCTTCCATTTTTACCTCATCATCTCCTCCATTAACCTTCTCAAAAATCCTTTTCTCTTCCTCTCGCCGTAATCTATTATCTTTTCCTTTTTTAGCCCGCTCCGCTCCTTTGCTATCCTTATTGCCAGTTCTTTCCCGCCTAAATGGTCTATCAAGCCCATCTCTTTTCCTTCCCGTCCTAAATACACCTTACCCGTGGATAATTCCTTCACCCTCTCATCGTCTAATTTCCTGTTCTTCGCTACGGCATGCAAAAAGCTATCCTGAATCTCATCCAATTCCCTCTTCATTAACTCTCTTTCTTCCTCCGTCGGCTTCTCATACGGCAGTCCCAAACCCTTATATATACCTGTCTTTAGCGTCTCAACGTCTATGCCGAACTTCTTCATTAACTCACCGATGTCTGGTCTTATGCTCATAGCCCCTATACTGCCTACTGTACTTAGCTCATCTGCAACAATTACATCGCATGCACTTGCAATCCAATAAGCGCCCGAAGCAGCATATTCTCTTACCCATGCTATGGCTGGCTTCTCCATATTTTCTATACAGGTTGCTATTTCTTTGGATGCAAAGGGCGTCCCTCCAGGAGAATTTATCTCAAATATCACCGCTTTTATCTTCCGCTTCTTCTCTACTTCCTCTATATCTCTTATTATTTCAGTAGATGTTGCCATGAGCCCGAAAATCGATTCCTCTGACATAATCATCCCCTTTATCGGGATTATCGCAATCGCTCCTTTTTCTTTCATTTTATTTATATCGCCTTCCTTCTTATTCATTATAACCATCAGGGTTTAAATTTTTCTGTAACCAAACGAAATGTAATTTACAATCCCAAAGATTAAGATGAAATCCAAAGAGAGATTGAAAAGCCCAGGGAAAAATGAATGAATTGGCATCGAGAATAAGCGAATGGATAAGAGAAAGAGTAAAGGAAGCAGGAGCTAAAGGAGTGGTCCTGGGAATGAGTGGAGGACTTGACTCCTCGGTCACTGCGGCATTATGCAAAAAAGCGTTTCCTGATACCACGCTTGGCTTGATACTGCCCTGTTTCTCCTCAAAAGAAGACGTAGCGCATGCGAAAATGGTTGCAAAGAAATTTGGATTAGCGACAAAGGAGATTGACATTTCCGATATCTTCAAATTCGTTTTGTACACCTTGGAAGAACGAAAATACGATAAAGAAGCGAGAGAAGGGATGGATATTGCTGTTGCCAACCTGAAACCTCGTATCCGGATGATTTGCCTTTATTACTTCGCAAATAAGCTCAATTATTTGGTGGTGGGTACTGGAAACAAAAGCGAACTTTCTGTTGGGTATTTTACAAAATACGGCGATGGTGCTGCGGATATACTGCCGCTTGGCGACTTACTGAAAACAGAAGAAAGGAAATTGGCAGAGGAGCTTGACATTCCAAAAGCAATAATAGAGAAGGCCCCCAGTGCAGGTCTGTGGGCGGGTCAAACAGATGAATCCGAGATTGGAATGGGTTATGATGAGCTGGATAAAATCCTCTTAGCGATGGAAAGTGGAGATCTTAGTGGTTGCAACCCGGAATTAGTGAAAAGAGTAAAACAGATGATGGCAGCGTCAAAGCATAAAAGAGAGAAGATACCGGTGTTTAATTACCGCCGAGAGCGCTGATATGAGATTGTTCTCTACGAGCTCCTCGGTAGCCTAACAGAAAAAGACACCCGGTATATATTCCGCCCGTCTTTCCTACCATATAATTTCCGACTCTCTGAAAAACTACCCCCTAATTTCTTCACTATCTGCCTCGAAATCCTGCGTCCACATTCCATGCTGCTGACATATACATCCAGCCCCCCTTTTAACTTCCTTTCTTTAGAAATAAAATCCTTTTCTCCTACCGAAGAATATGCAATTTCTTCCGCCATAGCGAGCTCACCTTCCGTCGGAATCCTATTTTTTGCTCTTATTTGCACTATACCCTCGTAATATCCACCTGCTATTCTACTACACCTTTCACAAATCTCTTTTTTGAAAATAACTTCTACTATCCCTCTTTCTTCTATCTCTACACCTTTTATCTCTGCTTTTACGTTCAAATAAACAATCGCCCGGCTATCATTTTCTTTTTGCTCCTCTTCTATTTCAACTTTGCACTCATATCCATACCGCTTTCTTATTTCTTTCCTTACCGAATCCGCAACCGCTTCTTCTATGCTCGTCCTCTCTTTACCTTTAAAATAACCTCCACAATTCACACATACGTTTACATTCACCTTAAAATCGGCTTCGATTAAGCTTGTCTGTTTTATAAAGCACTCCTTACATAAAGAATCAAAAAGGTCGTTCGTTTTTTTACCACATTTGGGGCAAAATTTACTCCACTTCTCTTTCTCTCTCCTTCTCTCTTTCATATCGCTCTGTTATAAAAGCTCGTTTTGCTTTATACTTTACTTTCGCCTCGTCATACCCGTATTCATCCACGAGCTTCTCCAATAATCGCTTTTTACTTCCTCCTTTCAGTTGTAGCTCTTCCATTACTGCTTTGACTATCCTCTCTTTTTCTTTGCTCATTTTACTCTACTTTTATCTTTGATATCCCGTGTTATAAAATTTTCCAATCTCCAACCTCAAAAGTTTTTATATACATATTTCCTATTTATGAGTTATGTCCTAAAATTGATATAGACGAATATGAAAATGAACGGAGACATAATGCTTTCGTTAAGGAAGCTTGCCTTGTTAGGCGCGGTAGAACAACCAGTTAAGTTATCTTCTGTTCATTTCGCCAAAGTTATTAAATCAAGCGTACAAACAGCGGCGAGACGACTCCAAGAGCTTGAAAAAGAAGGTTTCGTGCATAGAAGAATAATCGCGGATGGGCAGTGGGTAATACTGACAAAAAGAGGGGTAGAGCAATTAAAGCGTGAATGCTATGAATACCAGGAGCTATTTTTTTCCACGCCGAAAATAGAAGTTGAGATCAGTGGGCGCTTGATTACCGGTATGGGAGAGGGGGAATATTATACGACTTTGGACGGGTATAGAAAGCAATTCGAGGCTAAATTAGGTTTTACTCCTTTTCCAGGCACTCTAAATCTCAGTCTTGACTTGCTTTGTATAGTAACAAGGAAGAAGCTGGATGCGCGAAGAGGGATAGAAATAGAAGGTTTTGAATTAGAAAACCGGACTTTTGGCGGTGCCAAGTGTTTTCCCTGTAAGATATTGGATGAGCGAGCTGAAGGGATTAAAAGTGCCGTTATTATTCCACACCGCACACATTATCCTGATGATATTCTAGAGATAATTTCGCCTGTATTCCTGCGAGGCGAACTCGCTCTGAGAGACGGAGACGAGCTAAGAATAAGCGTGGTGATATGAATATGAGTAGTATTAACATCCCGGAGTCAGTAAAAAAAGGGATTGAGCACGTGAAAAAGGGAAAGCTCGTATTAATATTTGATGCCGAGGATAGAGAAGGCGAGACTGACTTCGTAATACCCGCTTCTTTTATCACGCCACAAAAGGTCGCTTATTTTAGAAAAGAGGCAGGGGGACTTATATGTGTTGCTATTCATCCCATTGCAGCAGAAAAACTCGGTCTCCCACTCATGAGCGAGATTTTGAGAAACGTTAACTCCAACTTCTCTTCCCTAAGGAAAATCGTAGAGGAGAAGGGCGATCTTTCGTATGATAAACGTTCCTCTTTCTCTCTCTGGGTGAATCATCGTGACACATTCACAGGTATAACAGATAGAGACCGAGCATTGACGATAAAAAAGATAGGTGAAGCAGTGGATAAAGTATTAAGCGGAAACTCCTACGACTTTTACAACGAATTCCGAACTCCAGGGCATGTTTCAATATTAAGAGCAGCGGAGGGATTACTGGAGGAGAGAAGAGGACAGACCGAACTCTCCGTGGTATTGGCGTTGCTTGCAGGTTTACCTCCTGCAATGGTGATATGCGAAATGCTGGACCGCGAATCGGGAAACGCGCTTTCAAAGGCTAATGCAATCACTTTCGCATCGGAACGAGATTTAATCTTTATGGAAGGAAAGGAGATAATAGAGGCATATCAATCAATAATCTCATCATGATATTTCCACTGCTTCTTTTACATAGCACCTTTTTTTAAAAAAATAACACAAAGCGTGTCAGCGATAATGCCTTTTGCTATCCCCTTCGCAACAACTCAAATCAACCTGCTCTTTATCGGAGAATCACGCTCTGCCAGGCAGGATTTACCTATTTATTACCTGTCAAGAAATTGCTATTGTTCCTCGCTGTCAGCGATGCAAGTTCGGTTCCGAGGACGAAAACTGCCTGCTTGTGCTCTTCTTTGCTTCGGTGCACCTGGAAAGGCGAGATGCCCAGCTCGTTGTATTTCGCGAAATCACAGTCCACGCCATTCTCCTCACAGTACTTCTTCAACTGAGCCAATAACAAATGCAAATGTACCAGCTCTTCTTTTTTCATGTTTCACACACTTTATGTTTTTGACTTATGAATATATAAATATTGTCATTCACAAAAAATATTCTCAAGTGCCGCTGTGGCTTAGAGGTAGAGCGGCTGATTCGTAATCAGCAGGTCGTGGGTTCAAATCCCACCAGCGGCTTTATCGTATCACAACGCAACATGAACATGCAGCCTAAAACCAAAACACTACTGCAAAAGGAAAATAATTTCAGTGAATGGTATAACGAGATACTGAAACGTGCGGAGATATTAGATGTCCGATACCCAGTGAAGGGAGTATATGTGTGGTATCCATACGGCTATAAATTGAGGAATCTTATTTACACGATTTTAAGGTCCCTAATGGATAAGGAACACAAAGAGACGCTGTTTCCTCTATTGATACCAAAAGAGGAGTTGATGAAAGAGCGCGAGCACATAAAAGGGTTTGAAGAAGAAGTCTTCTGGGTGACGAAAGGCGGAAGCACAGAATTAGATATTCCGCTTGCACTTCGCCCTACCTCAGAGACTGCGATATACCCGGTGTTTAAGGTATGGATAAGGTCGCATCGCGACTTACCTCTTCGAATATATCAGATAGTAAACACATTTAGATATGAAACGAGGCATACAAGACCTCTTATTCGACTGCGTGAGATAACCTCCTTCAAGGAGGCGCATACTGCACATGCAGATAGAGCAGATGCAGAGGAGCAAGTAAAAAAGGCGGTAGCCTTATACAAAAAGTTCTTCGATGAGCTTGCTATCCCTTATGTGATCACAAAAAGACCGGAGTGGGATAAATTCCCGGGGGCGGAATATTCTATTGCATTTGATACGCTTATGCCAGATGGTAAGACAATGCAGATTGCTACAATCCATTTGCTTGGCGAGAGCTTTGCAAGAACTTTTGATATACAATATGAGGATAAAGACGGCTCGCTGAAGTACGTAAATCAAACATGTTATGGCATTTCAGAAAGGTGCATTGCTGCGGTAATATCTGTTCATGGTGACGATCATGGTTTGATGCTACCCCCTGAAGTCGCACCTATACAGGTTGTTATCGTGCCTATTATCTATTCAAGCAAGGGGAAAAATGCGGAAGGAGAAGAAAGTGGAGTGAAGGAAGTGGAAAAAGTTTGCCTTGCGGTGTATGAGAAATTGAAAAAAGCAGGCATAAGAGCATTCTTTGATAACTCTGTGGATAGACCGGGAGCGAAGTATTACCGATGGGAGATGAAAGGGGTGCCTCTGAGGATTGAGGTAGGCCCAAGGGATGTAAGAGACAACAGATGTGAATGCGTAAGGAGGGATGATTTCTCAAGAATGCGAGTTCCTCTCAGCGAAGTGGTGTCAAAAGTGAAGGGAACATTAAATGAAATCCATGACTGTATCGCCAAACGAGCAAAAGAAATTTTCTTCGCAAATATCTATAAAACCGAAGGCTATGAGGCAGGTAAAGGCGAAGAGGAGATGAAAGAGTTGAGTACAAAGGCTGCTCATGGCATCGTTTCTATATTTTTGTGCGGAAGCCAAAGATGTGGACAGGAAGTAGAGGAGCACCTTGGTGTGAGTGTGTTAGGGGAGGCGATATACGACGATGGGAACGAGAATAGAGAAGGAGGAAAAAGCGAGGGGAAATGCATGATATGTTCGAGAAAGGCGAAGAGGGTATATGTTGCAAGGGCATATTGAAAAAAATCGAAAAGCTTAAAACATCTAAAGGAATCTCTTCTCAAGAAGAGGTTTTATGAAAGTGAGAAAAAGCAGAAAAAGGGTTGGGTATATAAACGGGATAATAAAGAATGTACGTAACGTGAACAAGAATGAGTTTAAAGCTTTTTATGACGACCTCAACTCTGCTGATTGTATCATTCTCGTTGGAGAAGGAAGGTCGCAAAGCGCATTGTACATAGGGATGGGACAAATGGATAAGTGGATACGAACAATGGTTGACGTGGATTTTCCAGGCAGAGACATAGTGGAAGCAGCACCGGTTTTGGCGAAAAAGTATGATAAAATAGCGCTGCTTGTTAATTCCGGAAGCGGTGAAACTTCAACGCCAAAGATAGTGGTTAAACAACTTTCTGATTATATCGAGCAAGAGAAAAGTGATAAATTTACCATTGATGCGGTTGTATCGAACACGAATTCCTCGATCGGGATGATAAAAGAGAAAGACTATGGGACTGTGGTCGAACTGAAAGGGAGGGAGAGAAAACCAAATACCTCCAATGCATATCTCAAACACGGCATAATGAACGATGTTTATGAATTAGGTTCATTGCTCTTATTTCAGAAAACAAAGGAGGCAATAAACGAGAAGAAGGATTATAATGCGGTATTTGAGAAGATGGATGAGGAATCAAAGGTTATAGGCAAAATTGTGGATGAGTTTGTCAGTTCTGATATTTATAAAGGAATTATTGACCGGTTGGAGACGAGAAGCCGCATAACCATGGGTGGACTGGGGTCTGCGAGAAATGTGGCGAAGATGACTGCAATAAGGCTGCAGCATGTCAAAAGAGCCATAGGCGACGAAGCATACTTATCCGGACCTTTTGCGCCAAGACCACGCGCGGGGGATATTCTATTTTTAATCTCATGGTCTGGGGAGACAGAACCACTTTTGGGGTGGTGTAGAGAGCAAAAAGAATTTGGAGGCTGTGTTTATTCTATCGTAGGGAATGAATCCACCTTATCGAGGGAGTCAGATAGTTTTATAATAGAAGCCTCACCTACCACTTTCTACGAGCGAGCGACATTTGCACTCAGTCCTCTGCCACTGCATTTAGTGGAAAGATTGCGGCAACGTGGGTTCAAGCTACCTGAGTACATTATGGAATGGTGGCAGCACTCGGTGACGCAATAGCTATCACAGTTTTCCTGCACTTCACCTTGTCGCCTTTTTTCACCAGGATCTCAAAACCTTCGGGAATGCTCACATCCACACGCGAGCCGAAACAAATCTTACCCATTCTTTCAGCTTTTGCAACCTTCTGCCCTTCTTTCACTTCGCACTTTATTTTCCTTGTAAAAAACCCGGCTATTTGTACAATTTTTATGTCGCCATATTTTGTCTCTATTTCTATCGTGTTTTTCGTGTTGAAATCGCTGCTTCTGAGGAAAGCAGGCTTAAAATTGCCCTTCTCAGGAATTATTTTTTTCACCACGCCGTCCAATGGTGCCGCAGTGATGTGGACATTATGAAGATGCATAAATATAGAAACCGTCTTGTTTTCCCCCTGCGAAGCATTTTTGATCAAACGTTCTTTAAACGTTTGTATCCTTATTACCCTCCCGCTTGCAGGCGAGAGCATATGTTCGATCATATTCTTTTGAAATCCCAAATCCCCATATATACCATTTTTAATGAAATCCATATCTTCCTACCAGTGGCACAAAAACTACACTGCATTTTCTCTCCCTCTCTACTCCGTTTCTCTTCTTCACCAGATACAACTCTTGCATGTATCTACCAATAGGTATGACCATTTTTCCACCGTTTCTCAACTGCTCAAGCAGTGGTGGAGGCACGTCAGGAGCGGCACAGGTTACGCTTATTTTGTCATAAGGAGCATATTTCGGCAGTCCAAGCGTTCCGTCACCAAGCGTCACCGTCACATGCTTATAGCCTGCTCGTTTCAGGTTCTCTCTCGAAAAATCCACCAACCACTGTATCCTTTCTACGGAATATACATGTCCCACTTCTCCTATTATCTCTGCAATGACCGCGGCATGGTATCCCGAGCCAGCGCCAACTTCAAGCACTTTCTCTCCCTTCCCCAGCTCCAGGTAATCACACATCATCGCAACCATGTGTGGCGCACTTATCGTTTGACCCTCTCCAATAGGCAGTGGATAATCGCCATATGCTTGATCTCTAAGATGACCAGGGACAAAAAGGTGTCTTTTAACGTGCATCATCGCTTCTAACACTTCCTCACCGATACCATACGACCTGAGAAGCTCCACCATCTTCCTCCTTTCCTCTTCAAAATTCCTTTCCCTATTCTCTTTCTCTGCTTTCATCGGCGAAAAAATTCCTTTCCTCTTCTCTCCTCTTCCTCTCCAATAACGAGTAAACTGCACTATGTGGTGCACCATTTATCAGCATCTCTATTGCCTCATGCGCAGTTCTTATCTGGTGCGAATAACCAATTATGCCTATTGTCTTTCCATAAACAGAGATTTTAACATCCGCCAGGTTCTCTATCACCCGTCTCGTTCTCCCATTTCGCCCTATTACACGCCCTTTTACTCTTTTTAGCATCTTCGGCGTGAGATGAGCGATGGAAATGACATCGATTAAGAGAAAATCATCTTCAAGGAGTGCAAAAGCTTTTTCAGGCGAAAAACCTCTGCCTATCGCCTTTATCACATCTACAACTCTGAGCGCCTTTACAGGGTCTCCGCCCTCTATGCTTTCTATACACACCTCACCCTCTTTACTATCTACTTCTATTCTGGTCTCTGATTTCTTCTCTATGCCTTCTTTTACGATTCCATTATGACCGATTAACACGCCTATTCTATCCAGAGGAATCTTCACATATTGCGTTACCATTTTTGACCTCTTACTCCTTTATTATCCTCATTACTTCATTGGCTGAGCAGTCTAAACCAAGCTTGTTAAAGAATGTAACGATATTTCTCACGTCACGCCTGAAGAAAGCGTCAGCGTTTGGATGCTCTAAAAGCAGGGATTGTCCCATATCTATTATTACAGGCTCTATTTCAATTTCACCTGCATTTACACCTGCAACTTCTCTCTCTGCATATCCTTTCATCAATATATTGAACTCACTGAGGTCTGCATGCACCATCGTCCCGCGCGCATACATGTTTTTCATATATGAAATGATGCGAGAAAAGAGCTCTTCGAGGTCAAAATCGAGCTCAAGCACTTCTACCGGGACGTCTTTCAAGATTGGTGCTGCTACCCCCTCTTTTCCTATAAACTCCATTATCAGCACGTTCCTATCACATGCAATCGGCTTGGGAACCCTAACACCGATGTCAAAAGCCCTTTTCAGATTCTTTAGCTCCTTACGAGCCCAAGTGTATACGATACTTTTGCGGTCCTTCTTTATATTTTCAAACCTCGGGTCGCCAATAATGTAGTCAAGCATGACATTAAAGTTAGAGGTGCTTACTTTATACATCTTTATCGCCAATTCCTCCTCTTCTGCTCCTATCCCATGAAATATAACGGCTTCCTTACCGCTACTTATGGGACCACCCAACGCTTTTATTATTCCTCTTTTTGAGAATTTATACAGTGTTTCCAAAGTCGGGATGTCGAGAACGGACATCTCCGTCTTTCTATCCCGATAGTCCTTAATCCGCTTCTTACCTTTGGGTAGTTGTCTTTCTTCCCTCCGTAGCCATTTCTCTACTTCAAGTAACCCTTCTTTCTTAACCATTCTGCTTGAGGACTTGTATATCGATAGATGAGGTCAGCCTTTTCATCCTGGAAGTCCCAGGGAACGATTATTACTACATCTCCAACTTTTATCCATTGTCTCCTTTTTAACCTGCCGGGTATTCTAGCCATTCTTTCTATTCCATCCACGCACTGCACCGTTACTCTTCTCCCACCTAACATCTTCTCCACTACGGCTAACACCTCCCTATTCCTTTTTTGTGGGATACGTACACGTATTACTTCTTCTGTTCCTTCGGTTTTATCCAATTTTTCCTCCTCTTCGACGACCATCCCTCCTTTGGCTCTTATTCATGCTTTTGCTCTAAATCTTGCAAAATATTTAAATTAAATGTGGGTCTTAAGAAAGATAAGGCTATTGCAATATTAACCTGGCTTTGTCGCATTTCAAACTTACCGCAGAAAAAGTTTTTTTATATAAAAAGGAGGATGGAAAAAGAGATGAAGTCAAAGAGAAGGAGGAAGGGCATTTTATCACGGCTAATTGACGCTTTGTTTTTCAGGAAGAAAACGGCAAAAATTGGCATCTACGGGCCGCCGAATGCAGGGAAAACGACTTTGGCGAATAGAATAATTCATACTTTTGTGGATGAGAACGAGGATATCGGGGTATCTACGGAGATACCACATGAAACGAGAAGAGCAGTCAGAAGGGGCGGGATAATCATAGACCTGAAATCTAAGTCCGTGCAAAATCAAAATCCAACTCCGCACTCGAAGACAGAGGAAAGAAAATCAAAAGCAAAATTAAAGCTGGACGTGGTTGATACCCCTGGATTAGCGACCAAGATAGATTTTCATGAGTTCATGGCTTATGGATTAGAAGAGGAAGAGGCAAAAAAGAGGGCGAAGGAAGCGACAGAAGGAGTTATAGAGGCGATAAAATGGCTCGATGATATTGACGGCATTGTGCTCCTGATGGATGCTACGAAAGACCCCTATACGCAAACTAACATTGTGATCGTCGGGAATATGGAGGCAAGAGGCACGCCTGTCATCATCGCTGCAAATAAAGTGGACTTAGCGGATGCGGCGCCGCAAAGGATAATAAATGCGTTTCCTCAGCATCCTGTCATACCTATATCGGCATTGAAAGGAGAGAATATGGAGGAGCTGTATGAGGAAATGGCGAGGAGGTTCAGGTGAAATGGAAATAAAGATGGACATGATATCGGAAGACAAAATCAATTCAATGAGCTCGATGGAGAAGCTGAGATTTGTGCTGGATGGAGTGAAGTCTGGGAACATAGTGGTCTTGGAAGGTGGTTTGACGCCAGAGGAGCAGATGAAACTGATAGAGCTCACGATGACGGAGGTGAACGAGGATTTCCCGGGAATAGAGATGAGTGGATATCCAACTAAAAGAGGTTTTTTAAATTTGAGAAGAAAGACTCGGCTCACCGTGGTAGGACCTGCAAAGGTGATGCGCACGATAAAGAAGGAAAAGGACTTAATAAGTGCGATGATTTCTGCGATATAAAATGCACAAGTGTTTGAAATGCGGGAAGAAATTTGAAAAGCTGACGAAAGAGATGTTGAGAGGTTGCCCGGAGTGTGGTGGGAATCTTTTCCTGTATCTAAAGGAAGGAGAGGATATAAGCGCAGCGGATTTGGTGGACAAGATAAAAATAGAGGAGAAAGTGCCCTTAGAAGGGGAGAGAATAGAGAGTCTACGGATTTTGAGCCCCGGGGTGTATGAACTCAATTTGGATGCGTTGTTAGAGAGGGAGGGGATAATTATGGGGATAAAAGAGAATGGTTCTTACGCAATTCATTTGCCTTCCTTATTTGAAAAAAAGAAGCAGAAGCATAGATGGTTTTTGAAATGAAATATAGAAAACTATATATAATGCCTTTAATCCATTGCTAATAATATGTGATGATGAGGGTGTATAAGAATGAAGATCGCGGTGATGACCCACTGGAATGATGAAACCGGTGCTGCGGTACATGCAAAAGCACTGGTAAATGCATGGGTGGAGATGGGACATAAGGTGACCATATTCAGTTTTTTCATGGAGGAGATTGAGAAAGATAAAATTACGGGTAAAGATGAGCGTTACGTAATAAGGTGCTTTGGAAAAAACACTCTGGATCCTAGACCTATTCTCACGACAGAATTTGACATCTTTGTCGTGGAGGATTTAAAGTCTCTTCCCGTAGAGGAACTCGCTATGATCTTCCCGATGATTAAAGAGCGGGCACGAACGGTTCATGTCGTTCACGAAAATAAGTTACCAAAGGAAGCGTGGTTTTATCAGCTCCCCTGGGATAAAGTGATTTATTTTGATGAGCGGCAGGATTTCCTGCGGGATGTGTATCCCGATGCGGTATACATCCCCTTTCCTTGTTTCCCTGTAAGGCGTGGGGATAAATATGAAAGCAGAAAACGGCTTAGTTTACCTATGGATAAGAAGATAATCTTCGCTTTCTGTCAGAGGGAATTTCGACCATACCTGAGATACCTGTGTGAAGAGTTGAAGTTTAAAGCGATTTTATTATTTGTGATTTATCCAGGCTACGAGATGCTTGAGAGAGAGTTTGCACCGCCATGGATGATTGTTCGTGAAGAAGGGGCGTTGTCTGATGAGCGGTTTGACGAGTATCTATTTGCTTCGGATGCCGTTATATTCCATAAATACCATGTCAAATACCCCAGGCTGGTTTCCGCTACCATCTTTCAGGCGATAGGTGCTGGTTGCCCAATCTTTCTTCCACAGCAATCCGAGTACTTCCAGCCATTAAAGGATGAAGTGGTCTATTATAGTGATACGGACGACCTGTGCCGGAAATTGGTTGACTTTTGTGAAGATGAGAGTATCGCAAAGCGCGTTATAGAAGCGGAAGAGGTGTACACACATATAAGGTCTGCGGAGAAGATAGCAGAGATATACATAGACACTTTTACCGGGGTATTAAAGGAGAGGGGGTTATAATTGGATGAAGTTGAGACGTTATGAAGGTAATCCAATATTGAAGCCCAAGCCAGAGAATGACTGGGAGTCGGAAGATGTGTTTAATCCTGCGGTTGTTTATGATGACGGGTTATTCCATCTCCTCTATCGAGGTGTGGGAAGGGACGGAATTTCAAGAATTGGTTATGCGGTAAGTATGGATGGCTTCAACTTCTTTCGTTTTGACAAACCCGTTTTCACGCCGAAATTGATCCTTGAACCACGGGGGTGTGAAGACCCGCGAGTGGTAAAACTTGAAAGCCACTATTATATGACTTATACCGCTTATTCTGAGAGAGGAATACGTGTAGGTTTAGCAGTCTCGGATAACTTTATCAGTTGGCAGCGATATGAGGCATGGTGGCCGGAGATGGATAACAAAGATGCTGTACTCTTCCCTGATAAGATTGGAGGGGAATACGTGCTTCTTCACAGACCAACACGAGAAGGGGAGCGTATGGGTATCTGGATTGCATATTCAAATGACTTAACCAAGTGGTATGGAGAGCAAGAGATAATGGCACCGAGCGAAGAAGAAGGGAGTTGGGAAAGTGAGAAGATCGGAGCGGGTGCTCCACCAATAAAGACTGAGAAGGGGTGGCTGCTGCTATATCATGGCGTTGACGAGGATAAAGTATACCGATTGGGAGCAGCGATGCTGAGCCTGGATGAGCCGGCAAAGATTTTGTACCGGCATCCAGACCCCATTCTCGAGCCGGAAGCGGATTATGAAATACGAGGAGAAGTCCCTCATGTTGTTTTTACCTGCGGTGCATGTGAGGTAAGGGATAAATACTATGTATATTACGGTGGTGCGGATAGTGTAGTTTGCGTTGCTACCGTGGACAAGGAAGAAATGTTAGGGATTTTTTGATTTAAAGAGAAAGTGTTTAAATTAAATAACAATAGAATAATGTAAAATGCCTGCCGCCGTAACTCAGTTGGTAGAGTGCCCGGCTGTTAACCGGCTTGTCACAGGTTCGAGTCCTGTCGGCGGCGCTTTCTACCCTTTTGTTGAGTACATTCTGAAAATTGTATTCAAAATCTTTTCTCTTTGCTTCTTTCTGGCGTGAAAAAATAAACCTTGTTGTTTACATGCCCATGGACACATTATTCGGAATCATGGCTGTTAGTCTCAACTCCTCTAAATCATTGGACAAGGATATCGTCGCCGGGCTCTGCTTAACCAACATGACTAACACCACAGATCCCGCCGACTATACCATGCATGTTCGCCGTGGTATTTTAGAAGTTCTGCCACAAATCCCGGATAATCCGGAATTCACCGTCACCGCGGAATCATTGGTGTGGAAGAAGGTGGTCTTAGGGAAGCTCGATCCACAAGAGGCTGTTTCTGAGGGCGATATTGTTGTAGCCAATGCAGATCCCCAAGAGCTTTACAAGTTCCTTGCTCTTTTTAAGTGACCGGCAGTGCCTTCATTCAGAACAGAATTGAAAAGTAGAAAATTGGAAAGCACGCAAAATAATTGTCTTTGGTTTGGTTAAGCCAATGGGATACGACCCGCTAAAAGACCTCCTCGGATTCGTAAAGGTGAAGAAGCATTAGATGTTGATGAGCTGATAGATTTCAGGGGATTTGACGATGCCGCAATAGCTATCTGCTACTCTCCATCACTTCCTTAAAATCTATTTTCCCCTTATACAATGCGCTACCTATCACCACTCCGCATGCCCCCGCTTCTCTTACCCGCATCACATCTTCCACACTACTTACTCCTCCTGATATTACTACCGGAATGCTCACAGAACTCACGAACTCCTCTATTATTCCAGGCTCTATGCCCTTCATCAAACCTTCAACGTCTATGTTTGTGAACAGCAAACTACCAGCACCTGTTCTCTCTGCTTCCTTCGCTGCGTCCTTTGCCACCAACCTCGTTGTTTCCCTCCATCCATCGATTGCGACTTTCCCTTTTCTCACATCCAGTGCGACCATTACCCTTTCAGAAGAGAACTCACTCGCTATCCTTTCGATAAGATGTGGAGACTTTAGTACAGCAGTCCCAAATATTATCCTATCCACGCCTAACTCAAGAAGCATAACCGCAGTTTCGTAAGACCTGATTCCGCCACCCACCTGAAGCTTTGCTTCTCCCTTTACCCAGTTCGATTCTGCAATGTCTTTAATCAACTCGAAGTTGTTCTTCTCCTCCTGAAACGCACCGTCCAAATCAATTATGTGTAACCGGGTCGCACCGAGCATAACCCATTTCCTCGCTATTTCTATGGGATTCTCGGCTGAAGAAAATATCACCGCTTCTTTTTTACCCTGCCTCAGTTGAACACATCTGCCATCTCGAAGATCTATCGCAGGTATTACCTCAAATTTCTCCATCTACTCTACTTTTATACCTAATTCCCTCGCTATCTCTTTATATCTTACACGTAGAGTCACTTCAGTGACGCCAGTAGCCTCGGCAACCTCTTTTTGTGTCTTCCTTGTGTCGCACAAGATTGCCGCGATGTAAATTGCCGATGCGGCTATGCCCGTAGGACCTCTCCCACTGGTTATATCCTTTTCTAACGCCTTCTGCACTATCTCCCTTGCACGTTCCTCAACATGCTTCTTCAAATTCAATTTAGCGCAAAATCTGCTTACATATTCCAGAGGCGACGTTGGAGCAAGCCTCATCCCCAGCCGGTTTGCCAATAACTTGCATGTCTTTATTATATCCTTTCTTCCTACCCTTGTCGCATCTTCTATCTCGTCAAGCGTTCTTGGCACATTATGTTTACGACACGCCATGTACATAGACGCCGCTAGTATCTTCTCGATTGAACGTCCATGAATCAAATCATTCTCCCATGCTTCACGGTATATTTTCATGCTGCCTTCCCTCGTTTTCTCTGGTATGGAAAGCAACGAGGACAATCTATCTATTTCCGTTTGCGCAACTAAACGCTGTCTTGCAATTGCTGTGCTTACCTTTTTTCTTTTTTGATGCTCACTCAGTCTGTATAAACGTTCCCTATCCGACCCTGATATTTTCTCTTTCCTTATCCTTCTAATGCTTTCTTTCTTATCCTCTACGTTTTCATACATCTTTCTTCTTCTTTTCTTCTCTCGCTTTTACACCTCAGAGAACGAATATTTCTTTATCTGCAAGCCTTTTTATCTCCTCTTCTTTTACACCCTCAAATGCCTTTATACCAATATAAGGCTGGTTTACAGGTCCAAAGATATCATAAACTTTCCCAATTCTCCTTTTCTCCTTTGTTATAACCACAGAATTTATTATACGCTCAACGTTTACCCTACCCCCCTTTACAATCAATTTATCATCCAGGATGTGAAGCACAGTGCCCAATCCTCTCAAACCTTGCTTCTTAACTTTTCTTTTCGTCATCAATTTTAAAAATAAAATGATAGTATATAAAGTTAACGGAAAATTTTAAGTAAATATGGAAGAAGAACTTGCGGGGTTGATAATAGAAGATGAGAAATGCATAGGCTGTGGAATCTGTGTTGTCGTGTGCGATGAGAACAGGATG
>JAPDIG010000017.1 GCA_025966525.1 Candidatus Methanophagales archaeon
GTGAATTTGGCAATCTTAAAGGAATTGCTAATGCTTCTATTGAAGAGCGGTCCAAAGTGAAAGGAATTGGTGTGGCAAAAGCTGCCCAGCTTAAAGCTTCTTTTGAACTCGGTAATAGAGTGGAAGAAAGTTATTTGTATGAAAAAGAAGGAAAAACTGTCAGAATGCATGAAGATGCCGTGAACCTGGTCTAAATTTTTACTTCAATCAAGTCATCCATCAGAAGACTGCGGAGGAAGCGGCGAAACAGAGTAAACAGGCAGGAGCAAGTGAAGAGGAGAAAAAAAGACTCATCTTCTATGCGCCGCCCCTACCATTTCACCTATGTCCCTATATCCATTAACGACAAGATACTCCTTTAATTCCCTTTTTAGTCTCGGAAAAATTTCAAAGCCTTCGCTTACCAGTACGCTGCCTACTTGAAACAGGCTCGCGCCGTTCTTCACGTATTCTATCACATCATCGGTGGAAAAGATTCCGCCAACTGCGATTACGGGTACTCTCAACTCCTCATATAATGCGAAAACGACTCCCTTACCGCCGAACGCAAGCTCCTTACCAGATTTACCACCATAGCCCGTGGGATTGCCTAAAATAGGAATATCGAGCGTGGGGTCAATTGGTCTTGATATTACCGTGTTAATAGCAGTGATGGCATCGGCTCCCGCCTTTTCTGCCGTGAGCGCCAATCCCACAGGGTCACCCACATTAGGCGATATTTTCACTGCGATCGGAATACCTTTTGGATGCGCAATGCCTCTTATCTCCTTTATTATACTCTTCAGCAGTTTAGGATTGTGCTCAACCGCTGCGAACTCCGTATGGGGACATGAAGCATTAAATTCGAGCATATCTATTGGGTATTTAATGGCTATCTTCGCCACTTCTCTGCATTCCTCCACGCTTTTACCAAAGAAACTCAGCACTAATGGCACCTCAGCATACTTCGCATCTGCTATTTCCAGTCCATAATTCTTTATTCCCGGATTTGGTAGCCCCATTGCATTCACATAGGTATAGCTATGAGGTGCTATTTCAAAAAAGGTGGGATTGGGATAGCCTTCTCGCTCATCCAGCCCAACCGATTTTGTCACAACCGCGCCAGCACCTGCTACTGCATATCTATAAAGTAACTTCCCAGAGACTCCAAATCCCGCTGCATTCATGATTGGATTTAGAAATTCAATTCCACATACTTCTGTTGCTAATAATGGCTCGTATTTCGGCTTGAAATGCGAAGGAGGAATTGATAACGGTTCAACCCTTTTATTTGCGGTTACATTTGGCTTAATTGGGATTCTTTTTCCACTCTTTTCTCGTTTCCATTTACCAAATTCCGTTTTTTCCAGCTCTTCGGCATCGAAAACTGGTCCGTCTTTACACACACGATACCCGCCAAGATCACATGAGCCACAAGCACCGCATCCGCATTTTACTATTCGTTCTACGGAAACCTGTGTTGGGATTCTTTCCCTTCTCGTAATCTCGCATACACGCTTCATCATCAGTTCCGGGCCGCATGTCAGTACTTGCTCAAATTTTTCGCCAGATGACAATAAGCCTTCCAATAAATCTGTAACCAGTCCCTTATAACCTCCAGACCCATCTTCCGTAGCGATTCTCACTTCACAACCCTTTCTCTCAAATTCTTCAATATACAAAAGTTCTGCATTACTTCTTGCACCTTCTAAGAACACAACGTGTTCATCGAATTCTTTCGCTCTTTTTGCTGCAAACCTCAACGGTGCCGCTCCATACCCGCCAGCGACCATGCAAATTGTCTCGCCGTGCAATGAAAAAGCTCTACCGTAGGGTCCTCTTAAACCTATCAAATCGCCCACGTGCTTTTGATGTAAGCTGTGACTACAATCCCCAACATCGGCTATTGCGACTTCCAATTCTCCCTCAGGCGAGGCATGGGCAATAGAAATTGGTATCTCATCTACTCCTGGATTCCAGACCATTACAAATTGACCAGGTTCGCTTTCTTTTGCAATTTCAACCGAGAAGAACTTGAAGGTTTTTACTTCTTTGTTTTCCGCTTTTAGTTCTTCTATTTTATGCAGAGTGGGGATGTTGAGTGACATTTTTGATTTTATTTTGTATGTATATTGTAAATCAGTGGTTCTAAACTTCCTTAAAAATAAACCTCTATCATAGAAATATGTCTCAGCTTAATTCTAACCAGCCACTCAAAAAAGTAGTTATAATTGCAGCAATCTGTGTTTTCAGTACACAATTTGGTGTTACAGTGGTTGCACCGCTGCTTGGAGAGTGGGTAGAAGCATCAGAAGCACCCTCCTTCGTTTCTGCTCTGATTTTTTCCGCTTTTACCATTGTAAGCACACCTCTTAGTGTCCCGGGTGGTATCATGTCAGATAAATTTGGGAGGAAACCTTTGATTGTTGCTGGGCTTTTGCTCTATGCTGTTGCTTCTGCTCTCTTTCCTTTTTCAAGCAGCACTTACGACTGGATATTTGTAAGAGCATTGCAAGGAGCAGGAGCAGGCTTGTTCTTCCCTGTGGTCACTGCGTTGCTCTCTGAGGTTACGAGTTCCGAGGAGCGCGGGCACGCAATGAGCTTTTATAATATCGGTTTAGGAGCAGGTTTAGCGCTGGGTCCAGTTTCCGGTGGTATTCTGTATGACACTTACGGCATTTTTATGCCTTTTTTCCTTTGCGCTGCTTTTGCACTTCTAAGCGTGGTATTGGTGCTACTCTTTGTTCAAGAGCCGAAAGTAAGGTCGAAGAGAAAAGGAAAGGGATTATCGTTAAGTGAGAGCGGAAGGAAAACACTGTCGCTTTCTTGTGTGGTGATATTTTTTGGAATAGGAGTTGCAGCCATTATGGGTGCTCTGTTCTCTCCTTTTGCTATTGCGGATCTCGAGCTTCTGGACATCGAACTACCAACTGGAATAGCAATCCATGCTACGGGTATTATTGGAGCAATCCTCTCAGCGATGTTTGCGGTGTTCGTAATACTGCAAACAGGGTTTAACAGACTGATGAAGTACATAGGAGCAAACAATCTCTCGATTGCTGGATTGTTCTTGTGTGCCTGTGGCTTGTTTGTGCTATATATCGCAACCAGCCTCTCTGAACTTTTTATAATGAGCGTTTTTCTTGGTGCGGGATTGGGTGCGATTTCACTTGGCACGTTAACACTGGCGTCGAAAGCGGCAAGTGAAGGAGAAAGAGAACAAGAAGGAAAAGTAATGGGTATATATTATACAGTGTTTTACGCAGGTCTCGGCGGTGTTCCACTTGTTTGTGGTGCGTTCTCATATATATTCGGTGCAAGGTTGCTGTTCCTTGGGTACGCAGTGCTTTTATTCGTGTTGATGGTTGTTGTGTGGAAGGTTGGTTTTGGGAGAAAACTTCTTCTTTCTTCGTTTTAAGGGGCGAAAATCGAAAAATTAGGATTTGAATCAAGCTGATTTGATGTTTACAAATTCCGGTTTCATGCAGGGAGTGACAGGAACAACTTTGTTTCAAATAGCCTCAGGAGCCTGCGCAATCTTCACCAACGCCTCCTTCTCCATGAAATGAAGTTCGCCTGGAACGACAAGTACATGAGGCAGTTCACCGAATTCATAGCTTTTCAGCGCATCCAAATAATCTGCTTTCACAACCGGCTTATCAGATCCTGCCCTTGCTATCCCTACAATTACTGATTTTTTCAGCACTTCCCCTTTTCTTTTTCCCTCAACCATTTCCAGCAGTTTTAACGCTTCGTTTATGTGCATCGAAATATCGAGATAGAGCAGGGTATGCAGCCCTCGCTCTTTGTTCGCTATTATCGTATCGTAAGGCACTTCTGATATGCCCCCTTTGTAAGGTGGAGCAACCGTTGCGGATTTGCCAAATTTGTAACTTTGGAAACCACATAGTCCGGCAACCGCAGACGAAATAGAAGGCGCGTGTATTATCCTCGTCTCAATTCCCATGTCTATCGCTCTAAGCCGCAAATCAACATGCGTAGTGGCAATCATCGCATCACCTCCACTGAGTAAAACCACTTTTTTGCTCTTTGCGAGCTTCAAAAACCACTCTTCTGCTTTTTCCTCTATGTCTCCCCTTTCCAATATAGAAACTCGTTTGCCGTACACTTCCTCCATCTTTTCTACCGTTTTTCCGCCTAAAGGAGAGGTGTAAAATTCTGCATACACGACATCCGCATCTCTTATCGCTTCTAATCCTTTCAAAGTTATGTCCTTCTCGTCGTATAATCCGAGACCTATGAAAGTGAGCATAAACAAACTTTTCTTTTACAAAAAGAAAAGATATTTGCTACGCAAAAGCGTTTGCGGATGATGAAACGACCTGTTGTGGGCGTACCAGAAGTTAAAGCTGGCAGGCGTGGTCCAAAACCAGCCCGATCTCGTGTGTTATCCCCAGATAAGCCTCTGAAGGTATTCGACATTGCCCCCGGGAAGAGACGAACTGCAAGCACGGAAGTATTTAGCGTGGATGCACCATCTGGCACTGACCTTTCTCGCCTTATGGTTCATCACACAGACAAAAATCGAGTGGGCGGAGCAGTACGCTCGCGACCCAAGCCTGTTGCAGCAGTTCGAGGTGGACGTGTTACCAGCGCTGTCCACACCGAATGTACGAGCTCTGCTGCATGCAGTCATGCCGCTGCCACAGTTAACGCTTGAAAAAGCTGAAGCTATGATGGTCAAGCACCTGGTCAATCGAACTCGATCGCGTAAAAGCCGAATGAAAGGCAGACACAAAGGACCTTGAATGAGCGACGGAAGCATAAAGCAAGCGAATAGGCAAATGTTTATGGTGAATTCTGCCAGATAGGTAGCTTGGGCTATCTATGGATTTCAATTATACATCGTCCATTTTAAATTTTTTGCACAATGAATGAATGCCCCCCGGGCTTAAAATACCTCTCAACATCATGTTCAAGGTAGTTTATCCCAATACCCAAGAAACTTTTTTATTAAAATCAGTGCTAATTTGACATTGTCAAAATACAATGCAATTAAAGTTGGTACACGAGAAGACGCGGAAGACATCGAGCGTTTTGAGTGGGATAAAAACATTTGATAAAGACGTAGTTCTGGACATAATAGAGGAATTGTTGCCTTAAAACCTTTTCTTTTAAATATAGGAATAAGCTTTTAGAAATAGTAAAGAGTTAAGCAAAGGAAATGTAAAATGACAATAGAAATAGACGTAACGATAAAACTGAAGCATGGAGTTACAGACCCTGAGGGAGAGAATACGAAAAAAACGTTGAATTTGCTCGGTTTTAGAGATGTGCGTAGTGTAAAAACCGCGAAAACTTTCAGGATAGAGATAGAGCAAGAAAAAGGGGATGAAGAAAAGGTGATGCAGGAAGTAGAAGAGATGTGTAGAAAACTTCTCGCCAATCCGGTAATACATAATTATGACATAAAAATGGTGAAATGAAAAATCCCATATCCTAATTTACAGCTTTATTTACAGCCAATATTATATATGGGAGTAAGGAAAATAATAGAAAAAGGGAAAGAATGAGTAAAGAAGTTTCAAGGTTGTGGGAACAAGCATTAGAAGATATTGATACTGCGAAGAAACTGTTAGAAGTGGAGAAATATTTGATGAAATGGTGGAAATAGACCCTTGGGGTGTTGCGGATATAAAAGATTATTCGAGGCTATTTGCGGAGTTTGGCATTTCTCCCTTTAAAGAATTACTGAACAGGATAGAGAAACCGCATTTATACATGCGCAGGGGTATAATCGTCGGGCATCGCGGTTATGAAGAAGTGCTGAGGGCGATGAATGAGCGGAGTAAATTCGCAGTGATGAGTGGTTTCATGCCTTCTGGTAGAATCCATTTAGGCGGAAAGATGGTAATGGATGAGATTATCTGGCATCAGCGGATGGGGGGTGATGCCTTTGCATGCATAGCGGATATGGAGTCGCATTCCGTTCGAGGAACTTCATGGCGGGAATGCAAGGAAATAGGACTCAATGAATACATATTGAGTCTTGTAGCATTGGGTTTTGACGTTGAAAAAGGTTATATATACTTCCAATCAGGGAATAAAAAGCTGCGTGACCTCGCTTTTGAACTCGGACGAGAAGTTAATTTCAGCGAAATATCTGCGATATATGGGTTCTCTGGCGATGTAAACATATCTCACATGATAAGCGTGGTGATGCAGAATGCCGATATACTGCAGCCGCAACTACTTGAATATGGCGGACCAAAGCCTGCTGTCATCCCTGTTGGTGTTGACCAGGACCCGCATATAAGACTGACGAGGGACATAGCATCTCGGATGCGTATGTTCCGTGTAGAGAAGAGACTGGATAAGGACCAGAAGCCTTATATAAGTATAAGAGAGAAGCAATCGGGTAGAAAAGCTCTGGATGAGATAGCAAGGAGAATAGAATATCCCAAGAAAATATATGCGATGCACATAGATGTGTTTGGCATCGATGCCCCCGATATTGATAAAACTATGCGAGAGATAGAGGAAATAGTAAGAGAAGTGGAGATAGAATACGGAGGATATGGGTTCTTTTTCCCCGCTGCCACTTACCACAGATTCATGCAGGGACTAACTGGTGGTAAGATGTCTTCAAGCATCCCTGAAAGCTATATAGCGCTAACAGAACCGCCGGAAGAAGCAGCGAGGAAAGTAAAACAGGCGAAGACAGGGGGGAGAGTAACGATAGAAGAGCAGAAGAAATTCGGCGGGTCACCAGCACAATGCACGGTTTATGAGCTTATGATGTTTCATTTAATAGAGGAGGACGCATACGTAAAAGAAATTTTCGAGGAATGCAAAAACGGAAGACGAATGTGCAATTCTTGTAAGTCACAAGCTGCTGAACTCATGCATTCCTTCATTAAGACGCATCAAGAGGAAAGGGAAAAGGCAAAGGAGGTTTTGATGGAGCATGAGATTTATAAGAAATGGCTATAGAGCAAACTACCACATTCTCGCAGCACTTCTTGCCAGCTCTTCAGCATCCTTTGCTTCCCTCAACGCATCTTCATCCAGTATTAGGTATGCAGCCCGCGTATTAAAATAAGGTGAACCTTTTCTTGAAAACAACGTTAGAACTTTTCCTCTTTGTCTCACTTCTACTCCTTCGCAAGGCTCGTGACTTCTTATCAGCACTTTTACTCCCACTGCGCTTAAGACTTTTTCTGTTATGTCCTCCCCAAACATTCTACCTGCACCGCGCATCGAGTAAAAATCGCCCTTACCTTCAACCGGGTCGCTCCATAGTATTTCCTCAAAATTGCTTGACGCAGGATGCGATTCGTGTGCAAACGCAATATCCTCGATAGAAGCGGCATTCGCAGGCAATCCGCCGTGCAACATTAAGTATCTTCTCTCTACCAGCACTGCATAGGGTAAATACTCCCAGAGCTCCTTTAGTTTCTTGTACACTTCTTTCCCTCTTGCTCCGTATTTCTCCGTGAATAAAAAAGGCAGGTCATGTGGCATAACCGGCATATCCGGCGGTCCTTCATGATTCCCCCTCAGCATTATTATTTTTTCCCTCCTCTCAGATGCTTTCAACTTCAAGAGAACATAGTAAACCTCAACGCTTTCCGAACCTCGATCTCCGTAATCTCCAAGAAAGACTATTCTGTCGGCATTTAAGTTTTCAATGTCTTCTAATATGTGTACCAGGCTTTCCATGTCGCCATGTATATCCCCTACGACTATTATCTTCTTCACTGTTTGAGGAGATATGCGGACCAAGCCGCTTCCTGCTCTTGCCTCTTTCTCCCCGTACAATATCTCCTTTGCTTCTTCAATTAGAGCTAAGAACTCATCAGCACTGGTTTCAAATGCCTCATCCGTCCACTCCACAACCCTCGCTTGCATAAATAATATTGATAATGCTTTCTTAATATTCATGTCCCAATCAAAATTGCAACCACAAATTCAGGCGCATAAGCAGCTACTGCTATTCTCTATGGTTATACTCCTCTTCAGCTCTTTCATAGGCGTTATCATCACAGTTCACCCACTTTATCTGGAACTATTCGTCAAACAACCCGCATTGGTTGGGCTGATTGCAGCATTATCGTCACTCGCTGGATTAACATTTAGCCTTCCAGTTGGTGCTCTTTCTGACAAAATTGGTAGAAAACGAATGTTAATCGGTGCTTTTGGGCTTATCTCCGTTGTCCTCTTTGCTTTCTTCATTAATACCCGCCTTTATGCATTGATATGGCTGCAAATAGCATTTGGCGCTCTCATGACTCCTGTATGGATTGTTGGTGAAGCATTCATTAAGGACATATCACCTACCAAAAAGAGAGGAGAGTTCAGATCCTTTTTCGGTACCTTTGCAAATGCTGGTATGCTCATGGGGTCTCTAATTGGGGGTTTCTTGGCATGGAGATTCGGGATAAGGTCGCCTTACTTTTTTGCCGCTATTCTGCTCTTTGTACCTTTGATCTTAGTGTTTGGACTGAAGGAGGACGAGCATAGAAGCACAAATAAAAATCCGGCAGTGATGGATTTTTTAGCTGTGTTAAAGGATTTCATCCATCAGAGAGAGCTTAAGCTCCTGGCTCTCTGCACCGTGTCATTATATTTTTGGTATGCCGTGAAATGGGTGTTTGGTCCGCTATTTCTGCTGAATTTGGGCTTTAGCCCCCTCATAATAGGAATTTGGTTAGCCGTTTCTGTCCTACCATTTCTACTTTTCCAAATACCCATTGGGAAACTGAGCGACAAAATCGGGAAAACAAAAATAATATATATCGGGTTCTTGATTTCCTCCTTATCCCTTCTACCATTGGGATTTATGAATTTAATTTCAAGTCTATTAGCAACGATATTTATCGTATCTACCGGAACAGCCTTTGCAGAACCATTAATCGAGGCGAGGGTCACGGATATTGTGCCAAAAGAGAGATACGGAGCTTATTCGGGCATATTTGAATTCACAAAAACTTTGGGTCTCATGTTGGGTCCCGTGGGCTCGTCAATCTTCGTTTACTCTCTTGGTATCTCTTATTCCTTCATCCCGGCAGTTGTATTCTTTATCCTGACTTTGGCTCTTTTTGTAGAAAGAGGAAAGGAGATAGAAAAAGTTCAAACAAAATCAACAAAATCGAAAGTTTTTTATACTCTTCGATATAACATAGTATTAGTGATGTATTGATATGAACATAGAAGAAAAAGCTTTGAAATATAAAAAGGAGCTTGTTAGTTATTTCTTTTCTCTATGCTTTTCAACACTCGCTTTTTTGGGTATCGTCATTAGCGTAATATTATTTGGATTCGGGGTTCTGTCAGTTGATCAAACAAGTAAATGGGTTTTTGTAATGTTTGTTGTTTTTGGAATAATATGAAAACATCGGATAAAAATCCTGAAACAAGCCAAATATAAATAAATGATATAAAAATCGGTATGATGGCAACTAAGATTACTTCTTCGGCGACCATGGTTTTACATTAGGTTGATTTTGCTATATTTTAAATATTTGCATTGTTAAGCAAAGTATTAGAAACAATGCTTTAGAATTGAAAAAACTTAAATACTTATTATTTCACCACACAATACGCAATAAATCTTTCAGATGGATACTCATGAATAGTTGTAGCAATGATCTCTCCTGCACCATATTCCGAAACTACCAAAATCACTTTCCTATCTTTATTCTTTTCCTTTTCACTTAATATTACTTCTCCGCCCGCCCCTATCTCAGTAAAGTAGCCATCACACATACATTCCTCCTTTTCCACTATCACCGCTGCTTTATGCTCCTTTACCACCTCTATTCTTACCCTTCTTTTCTCCATCACATATTCTATTTTTATCGGGAGCCAATTGTATGCATTCTTGTTTGAAAGCGCACCCGAGACTAAAAGAGCCCCTCCCGCCTTTACAAAATCTTTTATAAGCTCGCTGTTTGCTCTAAGCGCTTTTAGCATTCCTGAATATAATTCGTTCCCAAAACCCGCCGGCACTATTACTAACTTATAGCCGGTAAAAGAAAAGAAAGGAGCAGATAACGTATTCGGCATTACTACCTCGCAGGTAAACCCTCTGTCAATAAGATAATCCTCAAATAGGGTGTCTTTATCCCATAACAATGCTATTTCTGTTCTCATCACTTCTTTTTCTTTAACACCACTATATCAGGTCTCGGAGCAGCTTTAGAGCCTGCAAACTCCCTTCGACAGCGCTCACACAGTTCCCTCGCAGTAAGTGTAACCACTTCTTCGCTCCCCGGTAGCTTCCTCGCATACACAAACTCCGGCTCTACACCAACGGATTTACTTACCCCTTCCAGTATCGCAGCTATCTTCTCTCTAAACACCGCCACATCGTCGCTCTGCAACCCCCTGAGATCCGCTGCAAAGCCTACACAGCCACATACCATCCCGAATACCTTAGCCTCCGGTACGAATATGTTTCCTATCAGAGTTCGCAGTTCTTCCTCCAACTTTATCCTACCTTCACTTATCTCTTTCTTCACTTTTTTTCACCTTCAAAACCTTGCTCGTTAGTTCATCGCAATATCTGCATTCATCGCATATCTTTTTGCACCGCTTCCATTGTTTTATGCTTCCTTCTATGAGCTCGTTATCCACGTGGAATATATAACGGAGTTCTGAAGGGCAATCAAGGAGTTCAAGCAGGTTACCTTTGAACCTTCTATGCGAGTATGCCTGCATGCAATTTATTATCCAGTTCACCGCATTTGCTCTGCCTGCAATCTTGAAATTTTCTATGCCTATTGCCTCGTATTCTTTCATATCCTCAGGTCTTATCCACGGCGACCTTATGATCTGCGAGGGGTCTCTCACACGAATAGATATGCACTTATCAAAATAGTAGTCGCCAAAAGTGTTCAGGGGCTGAGTTCGTTCACCCGGGAAAGAAGACCGGGGGGTGGTTATGTGCGAGAAGAGATTGAAATGGGAATATCGGAATGGGCACTTATAAAGACATGCCTCGTTCACAATTACCCTGATGTCGCAATCCACCGCTCTCAGTATTGCTTCCAAGATGTCAAAGTTTCTGTTTATATTCGTATCCACCGTGATTGTGTCAGCACCGAGATCCTCAAAGAATTCTGCACGCTGCGGTGAATCCACATGTGCCACGCATGAAACAACCGTTTCCAGCGGAAAATCACTCGAAAGCTCGATTAGATACGGCTCTGCTATGGTAACACCATCAACACCTGCTTTGGTTAATTCCCCAAAGTACCACTCAAACATCTTATAACCCTCGAAGGTCAGGTGATAGCCACCTAAGCAAGATGGGTTCATCACAACATTCACCTTTACGTGGTGCTGATGCGCATAAGCGGTTTGCTCTTTTATCTCTTCAATAAGCGCTGCGTGTAATGTCGCTCTTCCGCTGCCCAGCACATCTGGCGACCCAGCCATGTAAACCTCTACCACTTCTTTTAATCCCTTCGCTTCCTTATACTCTATTATCTCCTTCAGCGCGGAGAAATGTCCAGGATGTGGAACTATTACCCTCATTTGAGATAGCTTAATACCTCCTTTGTGAGTGCAGCACAATATCCACATTCATTGCATCTTTTTTTGCAGCTCTTCCATTGTTCTATGCTCCCCTCAAGCTTCTCATTCTCTATATAAAACATATACCTGAGCATTTGAGGGCAATCAAGGATTTCGAGCAGGTTCCCTTTGAACGACCTGTGAGAATATGCCCTCATACACTCTATTATCCAGTTCACCGCCTTCGTCCTCCCGGAAAGTTTAAAGCTCTTTATTCCTATCGCTTCGTATTCCTTTATGTCCTCTGGTCTTATCCAAGCTGACTTCATTATCTGTACAGTGTCTCTCAGGCGGATGTTTATGCACTTATCAAAGTAGAAGTCAGGAGCAAAAAGAGGAGCCCGAGGTTGATTTAAACTGCTTAGATGCGATGCGAGATTGTAATGAAAATACCTGAACGGGCACCTGTAAAGACAACCTTCGTTCACTATCACCCTTATGTCGCAATTAACCGCCTTTACTATTCCTTTTAATAGCTCGAAATGTCGGTTTATATTTGTATCCACGGTTATCACATCAGCACCGAGGTCTTCAAAGAATTTAGCACGCTGTGGCGCATCAACATAAGATAAAACGGATACAATGGTCTTCATCGGGAAATCTCGCAGAAGCTCCACGAGGTATGGCTCAGCCACTATAACACCGTCAACACCCGCTTTGTTCAACTCGCTGAAATACCACTCGAGCATCTTGTAGCCCTCGAAGGTGAGGTGATGACCTCCAAGACACGTGGAATTCAGTGCGATATTCATTTTTATGCCGTGCTGCTGTGCATATTCGGTTTGTTCCCTTATCTCATCAATAAGTGGTGCATGCAGCACACCTCTCCCGCTTCCCATTACTTCTGGAGAGCCGCCCATGAAAACTTCTTCTACCTCTTTCAAGTCCTCTGCTTCTTTGACTTCTATTATCTCCTTCAAAGCAGGGAAATGCCCTGGATGCGGAACCATCAACCTCGTCATTGTTTTGTTAGGTTTCTATTAATTTAATAAAATAAAAACTATAAAAAGGGCGCTAAAAATTTTCTTCATGCTTTCTTTCACCTAACTTTTTTATGAAAAAAGTTTAAAGAAAATGAAAGAAGGTGAGATCAAATGGAAATAAAGGAAGGAGATCTTTTGAGCATTGATGATGTGATAAAACTGGAACTTGCGAAGAGGTGGAAAATAGCGATATATGGTAGCGAAGATGAAGAAATTGCACCGGAGGAGAAAATAGCATCTACGGACACCGAGGCAGAGAGAAACCTTGAGAGAATTACATCTATGGATGGAGGCAAAGTAAAGTACAGAGTTAAATCGTTCGATGAGGCGGGGAAGACATTATCGGTAGTAAGGGAAATTACATGGGAGTAAAAGTGTCAACACTTAAGGAGGCTCTGAGAAGAGCATCTTAGGTTATTTACCAAAAAAGAAGGAGAAGTAAAAAAATGGAAGAGAAAAGAGATTTTAGGGATTTGGAGAGAGAAGTGATAGAAAAGGGGAAATGTGCACTTTGTGGTGGCTGTGTCGCTACATGTAGATTGCTCGATTACGAGTATCTCAGCGTAGATTTTTCTGAAGAAAGACCGGTAATAAGGGAAGGGCAGCAGTGTCCACCAGATTGTGGATACTGTTATTATCAATGCCCGAGGGTAGAGAAACCAGCATTGAGGGAAGGATTTGAGGAGATGTATGAAGTTGTCAGTACAGACGAGGAGATAAGAAGTGCTTGTCAGGATGGAGGTGCGGTTACTTCGCTATTAGCTTATGCGCTCGACAATGCGATAGTAGAAGGCTGTATAACCGTAGCAGATAAAGGGGAATGGAGACCAGAGGTGCGAGTAGCAATGGATAAGGCAGGATTGATAAAAGGTGCAGGTAGCAAATATACGCCTGCGGCAACACTGACCGGTATAGCAGATGCCATTTTGAAGTACGACCTGTGGAGTGTCGCTCTGGTAGGGACACCATGTGGGATGTCCTCGTATGAAAAGATGCTTGTTGTGGGGCGTGGTACGCATAATGCGCATAACTTCTCATCCCATATAAGGTTGAAAATAGGACTGTTTTGTCTGGGCAGTTATTCGTATGAAAAGCTAATGAAGGGGTATCTTGAACAAAAACAGGGTATTGATATAGGTGATGTGACAAAATTGCAGATTAGCGAGGATGTTTTACACGTATACGCAGGTGGAAAAGAGCTGTTAAGTGTAGGAATCGACGAGATAGAGGATTATAAGCGAGATGGCTGCAAGGTATGTGAAGATTTCACCGGACTGTTTTCTGACATAAGTGTTGGGAATAACGGCACACCCGAGGGCAAGTCATCAGTTATAGTGCGCACGGATTTTGGGCGCGAGGTATTTGAAGGTGCTCTGGAGAGAGGGTATATAGAAGCAAAGCCAATAGACAAGTCTGGTGTAGATTTGATACACCGGCTGATGAAAAAGAAGAAGGAAGCGGGAATTGCAGAGAAGGAGAGGAGGAAGAAGAAGTTGATGGAACCACAGAAGAAATAAATGTTTTATATTTTTATACTATGAATATATATTCATACAGTGAAGGAGAAAAAGAGCCAAAAAGGGAAAGGTGAAGAAAGGATGAAGATAGGGATCCCAACATTGGGGGATAGAGGATTGGAGGAAAAGGTAAGCGAGCACTTCGGGAGAGCACCAACTTTCACTGTGGTTGATATGAGCACAAACGAGGTGAAAGTGTTGGCAAACAGTGGTGAGCACTTTGGCGGCTTTAAAGTTGCACCGGAGATTTTGTCAGAGGAGGGTATAGAGGTAGTACTCTGCTCTGGTTTGGGACCGCGAGCAATAAACATGTTTGAACAATTCGGAATCGAAGTATATGTGGGTCTGGCTTCGAGTGGAATAACAGTGAAGGAGGCATTACGAGCCTTTCAGGCAGGCTTGCTTCACGAAGCCTCAGATAAAGATGCTTGTGCGATGCACAGGCATTAGTTGTTCTTACAGGAGGTGACAAAAGATAAAATGAGTGGTATGGGAAGAGGAGGAAGAGGGCAAGGTATAGGACGAGGAGGTCAAGGACATGGGAGAGGGGGAGGCAGCCGATTGGGTCCCGGTGGAGAATGCCGGTGCCCAAATTGCGGATACACAATGGCACATCAAGCTGGTGTGCCATGCTATCAGCAAACCTGCCCGAAATGTGGGTCTAAGATGACAAGACCATAAAAAGTTTAGGAGGTGATAAGAAAAAAATGGGAGGATATAGATGGAGAAACATGTATTATCTAACTGGTTTGCCTGGCTGGATGCGATTTGGATACTCACCAGGCTGGATAGGGAGAAGTCCGACAGGCTTGCCGCCAGCGGCACAGTATCTTACACAAACAGGACAGATGCCGCAGTTCGGTTCCTGGATACAGCAGCAAATACCAGCGCCTGTTGCACCAATGGGCATGCCGACGATGCCAAAGGAACAGGAGATTTCTATGCTTGAATCGCAGGCGAAGATGCTTGGTGACCAGTTAGAGCAGATAAAGAAGAGATTGGAAGAATTGAGAAAGTAAAGAGAATCTGGTGATGAGACAAAATGGGCAAATGCGAACTGTGTGGAAAAGAAGGGAGTAGAATGGAAGCAAACCACAAAGAGCTTGGGCGCATTATGGTTTGCCAAGAGTGCTGGTCGAAGCTATACGAGGAGAACAGTATGGCAGCAGATATAGGCAGTTCCGGTGGTAGTTGTCCCTTCTGCAAGTAGAGTAGGTAGGAAAAAGAAAGAAGTTAGATACGCTCTTTCCTTCTCTTTTTTCTTTTTTAGGGCACTATGCAACAACCCTTGCTATTAATATGGAAGGCATGTGTTGATGAAAATCTATGTGTAGGATGTGGAAAGTGCACCGAAGTTTGCTGGGCAGGTGCAATTAGGGTTCTAGATAAGAAAGCAGTAATAGATGTTAACAGGTGCATCTGCTGCACTATCTGCATGAGGACTTGCCCGCGAGGAGCAATTAGAATGATTCCGTATTCATTCCAAACTTTACAGCGAGAAGATGTGATAAAAGCGCAACTAAAGGAGATAGGAGCGCAACTTGGAGAGATGGAAAGAAGTATTGGAAAGTTATAAAAATGGAAAAGAGTGATAAGAGAATCATAAACGTAAAATGCGGAAAATGTGGCAAGCTAATATCAGAGGATGTTTACGAGTTCGAGGGCGTTAAGCTGTGCGAGGATTGCTATATGGACGAAGTAATAGCTTCTCAGCCGAAAAAATGCGTGATGAAATGAGGGCAAAATGGAGAAAATGGCCGTAAAAGGGAAAAATAAAGCTGCCAATCTCGATGAACTGATTAGAAACATAGAAGAGGAGATACTGGAAGAGGCAAGGGAGATATACACCGAAAAGACAATTGAAGAAGCATATAAACCAAAAAATGTTGGTGAGTTGAAAAATCCCAGTGGTGCTGCCAGAGTAACAGGCCCCTGTGGCGATACACAGCAGGTACATATTAAAGTAGAAGAAGATAAAATCGTGGATTGCAAATTCATAACCGATGGTTGTGGCGCTTCAATTGCATGTGGAAGCGTCATTACAGAACTGGCGAAGGGCAAGACAATTGAAGAAGCATTCAGGATAGGGAAAGAGGATGTTTTATCTGTTTTGGGTGGTCTGCCAGAAGAGAGTATTCACTGCTCTGTGCTTGCTGTGGATACGCTAAGGGCAGCAATAGAGAATTATATGAGTAAGAATAAGGAGTGAAATAAAGAAGAATGAAGGTGCACGTATGAAACTATGGACTCTCACATTGGGAAAAGGACTATTGCGGTAGCAAGTGGCAAAGGAGGTACGGGAAAGACCACCGTAGCAGTTAATCTTGCTCTGTCGCTTTCGCGCGAACAAGTACAGCTACTCGATTGCGATGTGGAAGAGCCAAATTCACATATCTTCCTTAATCCAGAGATCGAGGTGGTAAAGCCGGCGTATACGCGGGTGCCCGCGATTAATTACGAATTGTGTGATTACTGCGGGAAGTGTGCTGCGGCGTGTGAATACAACGCACTTGTGATTGTGCCGCAAAAAGAAGTGATGGTATTCCCTGAACTTTGCCACGGCTGTGGATTATGCACCATGGTCTGCCCACGGGGCGCAATCCACGAGGAACCGAGGGAAATCGGCGTTATAAAAACAGGAAAAAGCAGTGATGGCAACATTGACCTCGTGTATGGGGTGTTGAATATCGGAGAGGTGATGGCAACACCGCTGATCGACCAGGTAAAAGCAGAGATTAATTCAGAAAAGACCGTGATTATTGATGTCCCCCCGGGAACGGCATGCCCGGTGATTGCCGCGATACAAGGCAGCGATTACTGCGTGCTTGTGACTGAGCCCACGCCGTTTGGACTCTACGATTTGAAGCTTGCGGTTGAGGTGCTCAGGGTGCTTAAGATTCCTTTTGGCGTGGTGATAAATAAAGCAGGGATTGGTGATCTAAAAGTCTATGAATACTGTGAGAAGGAAGGAATACCGATTTTACTTGAGATACCGTATGACAGGCGAATAGCACGGTGCTATTCTGAAGGTGTACCCTTTGTGAAGGAGATGCCGGAGTGGAAGGAGCCGTTCGCAGAGATACTTTATAATATTTATAGAATCACGAGATACACTAATAAATAAAAATTATAAATGTTTACGGAGCTGGAGATATGGCGTATTTCAGAAGCGAAGCGCAAAAAGCAAATTTTGTACAACTGGAAGAAGAAATATTGAATGGATGGGATATAGAAAAGACATTTGAGCAGAGCATAGCTCGCAGGGAGGGCTGTGAGAAGTTTGTTTTTGTCGAGGGTCCACCAACTGCAAACGGGCTCCCGCATCCAGGGCATATTCTTACAAGGGTTGTGAAAGACCTCGTGTTGCGATACAAAACGATGCGTGGCTTCTATGTGGAAAGAAAAGCAGGCTGGGACACGCACGGTCTGCCGGTAGAGATAGAAGTGGAGAAGGAACTGGGGACAAACAGCAAGCACGAGATAGAAGAGTACGGGATAGAGAAATTCAACCAAAAGTGCAAGGAATCTGTTTTCAGATATGAAAAAGAATGGGTGAATGCAACGAAGCGAGTAGGATTCTGGATAGATATGGATTCACCTTACATCACTTCTGATAGCGGATATATAGAATCGGTCTGGTGGTCGTTAAAGGAGATATGGAGAAGGGGCTTGCTTTATAAAGGTCATAAAGTCGTGCCTTACTGCCCAAGGTGTGAGACCACGCTGAGCAGCCACGAAGTAGCACAGGGCTATGAAAATGTGGAAGACCCTTCGATCTACGTGAAGTTTAGGCTGAAACAAGAGCAAGAGTCAGTTTTTATGCTGGCGTGGACTACAACTCCATGGACTTTATTTGGGAATATCGCACTTGCTGTTCATCCTGAGCATACCTACGTAAAAGCAAAGGTAAAGGTGAAACCAGAAGGTGGAGAAGAGGAGATTTTGATTCTTGCAGAAGCCAGGTTGGACATCCTGGAGGACGAATACGAGATAATAGAGAGACTGAGAGGGAAAGAATTAGAGGGAAAAGAGTATGAACAGCTTTTTGATGTCCCCGTAGAAGGAAAATCGCATACAGTAATCAACGCCGATTTCGTCACCTTAGAGGAGGGTACGGGTGTCGTTCACATTGCACCTGCGTTTGGAGAGGATGATTATGAAGTGTGCAGGGCGAAAGGACTTGGTTTTTCGCAGCCCGTGGACAGTAAAGGTCTGTTTACGAGTGAGGTCCCGTTTCCGTCTTTGGAAGATGTGTTTGTAAAAGATGCCGATAAGCACATAATAGAACTGCTGGAACAGCGTGGTGTGTTATACAAAGAGAGCACTTATTTGCACTCATATCCATTCTGTTGGCGATGTGGTTCGCCTCTTTTGTATTATGCACGCGAATCGTGGTTTATTGGAATGAAATCGCTGCGTGATAAGCTGTTAGCAAATAATGAAAAGATAAACTGGTATCCTGAGCATTTGAAATACGGCAGATTCGGCAATTTCCTGGAGAATATCGCGGATTGGGCGCTCAGCAGAGAGAGATTCTGGGGTACTCCATTGAATATATGGATATGCGAAGAATGCGGGGCGGAATGTTGTGTTGGAAGCATAGAGGAACTAAAAGAAAGGGCAAAGAGCTCTTCATCTCTTCAAGAATCAGACGCAAACTCTGACCTTGACCTGCACAGACCATACATTGACGAGGTGGTGTTTCGTTGTGACGAATGCGGTGGAGAAATGAGAAGGGTAAAGGATGTGATAGATTGCTGGTATGATTCAGGTGCAGCTCCTTTCGCTCAATGGCACTACCCTTATGAGAATGAAGAATTCAAGCGGAACTTTCCTGCTAATTTCATTACCGAGGCAATAGACCAGACTCGTGGCTGGTTCTATTCTCTTCTTGCAGTTTCAACTGCGATTTTTGATGCACCACCATATCTAAACGTGCTTTCGCTGGGGCATATACTGGATGAAAAAGGGGTAAAGATGAGTAAGAGCAAAGGGAACGTGGTTGATATAACTTCTATATTCAATAATGAAGGAGCAGATGCGTTAAGATGGTATTTCTTCACCGCATGTCCCCCGTGGGAGGACATACGTTTCTCTGAGTCTGCGATAGCCGAGCGGCAAAAGAAGTTCTTGAACACGCTCTGGAACTCTTATTTCTTCTTCGTTACCTACGCAACCATAGATGAGTTCAATCCGAAGGAGAAGTCAATCGCAATAGAAAAGAGGAGTGCAATGGACAGATGGATCATGTCAAGGCTGAACTCGCTCATGAAGGAAGTAATTGGTTCACTTGAACGGTTTGAAATACACCTCGCAGCGAGGAGAATAGAAGAGTTCGTGGTAAATGACCTGAGCAACTGGTATATAAGGAGGTCGAGGAGGAGGTTCTGGATCGCAGAGGAAAGCATTGATAAGGATTGTGCATACTTGACGTTATATGAGGTTCTTGTCGCATTGTGCAAGCTGCTCGCTCCTTTCGTGCCTTTCATCACGGAGCACATCTACCAAAATATCGTAAGGAGTATTTTCGGGGAACTCGAGAGTGTGCATTTTTGTGATTATCCTTCCCCGGATGAATCGCTTATAGATACAGAATTAGAGGATTCGATGGAGTTAATATCCAAATTAGTTGAGGCTGGCAGACGAGCGAGATCGAATGCGGGAATAAAGATAAGACAGCCGTTAAAGGAAGTTGTAGTCGTTTGTAGTAAGGGCAAGAAGGAGAAAGTATCGAGTTTGGCAGGGATACTGAAGGATGAATTGAATGTTCGAGAAGTGAAATTTGAAGACGTGAAGCCAAAGAGTGTTACCATGGAGAATTATAAACAGGTAGAAGTGGATGAAGCTACAACCTTGTTTTTGGATATTAGCTTGGATAAAAGACTCATAGAAGAAGGTTTGGTTAGAGACATCGTGAGGAGAATACAGGGTATGCGGAAGGACCTCGACCTGGACTATACCGAGAAGATATGGATTGTATACGAAGGAGATGAAGAGGTAAAAGAGGCAATAAATAGGTTCTCGGATTATATTTGCGAGGAAACGCTTGCGGGGGGTATCGAAGAGGGTAAGACGTCGGGTTCTGTCGAGGGTAAGCAAATTTACGGGAAGAAATGGAAAATAGGTAAAAAGGAGGTTTATCTCGCAATTAAACCTTTTCAGATTAGAAAACACTGATTGAAAAAGTAGAATGCTATTCAGAACGTGTAGAGGTATATGATGACCATAGCTATTGCTACCGCAGAATTTACCGAAAACATCTCTAATATTATACCCTCTCTCGATACATGGGCATTGGTCATTATAACCGCAATTTATGTAACTATAACCTTTCGTATGCTTTCAATCATGACAAGAGACAGAGAGCGAAAAGCGATTGTGGAAATAGTGAAAGATTTTTTGGAGCCTACCATAGAGGCACTAAAGGAAGATAGAAAACAATTTAATAAGATTAATATCTCGTATTTTCCTGAATTTCTCGATTTCTCGTTTGGCATAGACCCTCGCTTTTTGAAGGGAGCCATTTTTGATAGATTTGCAAAAAGAAAACCTCTGTTAAAAAGGAAGATATTGAAATATAATGAATTGTGCTCGAAATTTAGTGACGAGATTGAGGAATTTTAAAAAATAGCTTCTGATGAAGAGGTGGTTGTTACCTCTCCGATAACGATAACAGGCGAAAAAGGTGCTAAAACTTCAATAAATGATAAATATAAAAATGAAGATATAACAAAAATATTGAAAGAGAAGGGGTTAGAACAAAAAATAGGGGATATTGGAATTAGCATCAAAGGATTTGGCTTAGATAAGAAAGCAAAGAAATTAATCCGAAAATTGGAGAAATTAGAAAGAAAGTACATAGACGAGTATAATTTGACTAATAAAGAATTAGAATGGTAAGATTATGCTTTTATGAGCCCAAGCTTGCGTATTAAACCAATTTAGTTACATAAGTGTGCAGTCTCAATTTTGTTATTAGCTGAGAGAGATCTGTAAAGTACTCAATAGACAGTAAATATCGGCGGAAATTGATGAAAAATATCGATTGAACATGAAAAAATATGATATCCACTCTTCGCTAGACCCACATAATTTTCTCTTTCGTTGGGCATTTTGGTCACCTCATCGGAAATAACTATGCTCTCAATCCTTTCTAACCTTATACCCAAATGGGAAGTTTTCCCACATATTTCAATACCCTTTTAAGTATGTTTTCTATCCCATTGTATGCATTTTGGAGAAACGTAGCAATAGCGGCTAACTCCACAACAGTCTTTT
>JAPDIG010000018.1:0-18733 GCA_025966525.1 Candidatus Methanophagales archaeon
GGAAATATTAGGAATCCCATTTTTCACTTTTCCCTTTTTTACTGCCCCTATAAATTTCTTCCTGGAATTGCATCTCCATCCTCTATACTTTTTTATTTAAGCGCTGTATGATTATTAAAATCATAAGAACCATAACTTGCCGAACCATGACAAAACTACAAATCCCCTACGGCTCCTCTTTGATAAACGTGGGCATAGAAGGTAAACTATTAGCCCTTGAAGGCGATAGAAGCAAGGCTAACCACAAAAATCATGATGCAATAACCCACGCTCTTCAAAACCCCATAGACGCAAACAGATTGAGAGCAATAGTGAACGCAAGAAAAGACGCAAAAATAATAATCGTCGTTGATGACCATACACGAGAGGCACCCACTGAGAAAATACTCGATGCTTTAACCGCAGAAATAGGAGAAAAGCATAAAAAACAAATCACGCTGCTTGTTGCTTGTGGCACACACGCAGCACCTGCAGAAGCAGATTTGAAAAGAATACTTGGTAAACACTATACCCAATACAACCTCGTGATACATGACTGTGATGCACCGGATTTGGTATTCGTAGGCACGACAAGCAGAGGTACTCCTGTGTTGCTAAATAGAAACTACGTGGAAGCAGATATAAAAATTCTAACCGGCGATATATCTTTGCATTACTATGCTGGGTTTGGAGGCGGGCGGAAGAGCATCCTTCCCGGTATATCCTCACGAGAAACGATAAAGAAGAACCATGCGCTTCTGGTGGATGAACGGGCAACAACCACAAACATAGTGGACAACCCTGTTCATCTTGACATGTGCGAAGCAGCATCGTTTGCGCCCCCGCATTTTGTGATAAATACCGTTTCTGATGCAGCGGGAAATCTGGTAGACGCGTACGCAGGAGAGATGAATGCCGTGTTTCTTAAGGGTGCTGAGGTTGCAAAAGACTTGTTTTGCCTTGAAACTGACGATTTATTTGACATCCTCCTGGTAAGTGCTGGCGGATTCCCAAAGGACAGAAACCTCTATCAAGCAACAAAAGCGATACAGAATTGCTATCGTGCAGTAGTTCCGGGTGGCGAGCTGATTTTAGTCGCGGAATGCCGGGAAGGAATTGGTGACCTTTATTTCGAGGACTGGATGAACAGATATGCAACCTATGAAGCAGCAGAAGATGCAATCAAGACGAATTTTGTGCTCGGTGGGCATAAAGCGTTTTATATAAGGAGGATAATGAACCGAGTCCGCCTGTCTATCGTTTCTGAACTCGACACACATATCCTGATGAGGTGGGGGATAAATGCTTATGAATCTGTAGAGGACGCATTATTAGATAAAAACGATAAAGTTAAAATAGGTATAGTTAAAAAAGGCTTAGATACATTATTACTTACAGATGAAATAAAGGAGGAAGTAAGAAAGAAAAAGTAGCAATGGCTAATCTGGCAAAACAGAAAAGGATAGCAGCAGATGTGATGAAAGTCGGTAAGGGGCGAGTGTGGATCGACCCAGAAGCTACTGAAGATATCACGGAGGCGATAACAAAAGAGGATATTCGAGGTTTGATTGAAGAAGGTATCATAAAAAAGAAGCAGAAGAAAGGCGTGAGCAGGGGAAGGGCGAGAGAAAGGGCGATGAAGAAGGCTCAGGGGCGCAGAAAAGGGCATGGTTCCAGAAAGGGTGCAAAAGGTGCGCGGAGGGGGAAGAAAAGGTTGTGGATAACTAAGATCAGGGGCTTACGCAGAAGATTAAAAGAGCTACGGGACGCAGAGCAGATTGACAGAACTACATATCGTAAATTATATAATAAAGCGAAGGCAGGGGAAATCAGAAATATTGCGCACTTAAACGAGTTTATAAAATCGAGTGGGTTAATGAAAGAAGGATAAAAAATGGCAAAAGGTCCGACATATCGCGTTCCATTCAGAAGGAGAAGAGAAGGTAAGACCGACTATCGGAATCGGTTAAAGTTATTGCTTAGCAGAAAGCCCAGGGTAGTAGTGAGAATAAGCAATAAATATATCAGAATACAACTGGTTTTGGCTGACAAGCTGGGGGATAAGACTGCTGTTTCTGTTATATCCTCAGAACTGAAAAGATACAGCTACAAAGGAAGTGAGTGTAATATTCCCGCTGCGTATTTAACTGGATTATTATTTGGTAAAAAGGCAAAGAAGGCGGGCTTTGGCGAGGCTATCCTTGATATTGGACTGCATACCCCAACCTATGGTTCTAAGGTGTTCACAGCTTTAAAAGGCGTTATTGATTCCGGCATGGGGCTTCCGCATGACCCTTCTGTTTTCCCCTCCGATGAGCGCATAGAGGGGAAACATATTGCGGAATATTTACAATCTTCTTCTATCTTGGACAATTTCAAAGAGACAAGAGAAAAAATAATAACTGCGTATGAGGAGACGACAGCGGCGCTATGAGAAAAGAAGTGGAGAGAAAAAAGGCTGAGGAAGAGCAATGGGTACCCCTAACAAGATTAGGTGAGCTGGTGCAACGTGGCGAAATAAAAAGTATAGAAGAAGCTCTTCGGTCAAGATATCCATTAAAAGAATATCAAATTGTGGAAACCCTTCTACCTGACCTTAGTGAGGAGGTTCTGGATATAAACATGGTACAAAGAATGACCGATTCGGGGAGGCGGGTGAAGTTCAGAGTATGTGTAATCGTTGGTAATCGAGATGGTTATCTCGGCATAGGGCTGGGTAAAGATGCACTTGTCCGTAATAGTATCACGAAGGCGATAAGAGCTGCTGAATTGGATTTAACATATATTGAGAGAGGTTGTGGCTCATGGGAATGCAACTGTAATGATAAACATTCCCTGCCTTTCAAAGTGGTGGGGAAATCCGGAGGTGTTGAAATAACACTGATACCGGCTCCGAAAGGCTTGGGACTCGTAGCTGGTGATATATCCAAGAAAGTACTGGAGTTCGCGGGGGTAGAGGATATCTGGGCAAAAACCAAAGGCGCTACACGAACAACGTTTAACCTCGCGTTGGCTACTTATGATGCGTTAAGAAAAACAGCTACAATGAAAACTTAACAGAAGAAGTATTATGCAAGCGATAATAAAACTAAGAGGAAGCGTAGGAATAAGACCGGAAATCAAACATACGTTAAGGCTTCTGCGATTGCATAAAGTTAATCACTGTGTTGTGGTGGATGAGAATGCCTATTACGAGGGAATGATAAAGAAAGTAAAGGATTATGTTGCGTGGGGTGAGATTTCCGAGGATATGCTTGAGGTGTTATTGAAAAATAGAGGTAGATTAGAAGGCGGTAGAAGGCTAACCGAAGAGTATTTACGCGAGAACACTCCCTTCGGGTCTATCAAAGAACTTGCTCATGCTATGTACGAAGGAGAAGTGAAGATGAAGGATTTGGCGGGGTACAAAATCAAACCTGTTTTCAGGCTCCATCCACCAAGAAAGGGGCATCGAGGCATAAAAAAGAGCGTAAAAGAAGGTGGGGAACTCGGGTATCACGGCGAAAAGATAAATGAGTTGTTGTATAAGATGCGGTGATGGGGTTTCAAACTTTTCAAGTCTTGTAAATTGAGGAAAATAGAAGAATTTGCCTGTTCCTTCGCAGCTCCATCTCTTATGCAAAACAGATTTCATTATTTCCTCTTTTTCGTGGGATATCCTGTTGTTGCTCGTCTCCATCTCGATTTCATGGATGTCCATCTCTTCCATTTCGCTGACTGTCACACCAATACTTTTTGCATTCTCCTCCTTCAAAGCGATTAAAAAGTCGTCCTCCCTTTTTCATCTCGAATTTAAAAAGGTTATAAGCAAATACAAATAACTTTCGCTTTATTCCCTCTCTTTTTCCCTTGCTATCCAATGTTCCCTAAAAGCAAAAGGGACGTGATTATCCCCTCTGATAAAAGAGTTATTAATTTTTATCCTACATCAAAAGAGCTCTTTTTCACGTCAATCTTTTAGAAAAGAAAGATTTACCAAAGAAACTATTATCTAAAAAAGGGATGAATGTGAAGAAAACCCCATGGAAAAATTGGAATCACATCACCAAACTCGACCCAGATAAACATATCTCGCAAGCCGATTTGCAAATCGTCGTAGAAAGCGGAACAGATGCAATAATGATCTCTGGTACTCAGAACATCACCGACAAGAACGTATCCAAGCTAATATCCATGCTGAAAGATTATGAAATACCCAAAATATTAGAGCCTGCAACGCCTGAAGCCGTTATGTATGAAGGTGTCGATTATATTTTTGTGCCTCTGGTTCTCAATTCCACCGATTTAGAGTGGATTGTAGGTAAGCATGTGGCATGGATAAAAAAGCATGCAATAAAATGGGATAGGGTTATTCCTGAGGCGTATATCGTCTTGAATCCCGATTCTGCGGTCGCAAAAGTGACAAAATCAAAAACTGATTTAGCTTCTGATGAAACCCTCGCTTATGCTCTATATGCAGAGAAATATCTCCATGTCCCTATCATATATATAGAATATAGTGGCACTTATGGGTCTCTTTCGATAGTAAAGCGATTGAGCGAATCATTAAGCGAAGCATCCCTATTCTACGGTGGTGGGATAGACTCACAGGAGAAAGCGACCGCGATGAAGAGATATGCTGACGTAATTGTGGTCGGCAATGTAGTGTACACTGACATGGAAAATTTTCTAAAAACCATTCCTTAGGAAATTGTGGCTACTCCAGAGTGGCAGGATGGTGTTCTGATCATGACATTGCCAAATAAATTAATATTCCACCGGAAATAAGGGGGGTGTGCCTCCTTAAAATATCCCCCCTGTCACTGCTTCAGTTAGTATCTTCACCAGATAGCCCTCATACAAGGATTTTTTTATCTCGGATATCTCGGATAGCTTTCTCTTCCCTATCTCTATATCCCGTATCTTCCCTTCATCCCCTTCTTCTATCTTCACTCGCAATCCATCTAAGTGTATCACAACGGGTAACTCTTCCCCTGCTTTTGGCGGCAGAGTCATCTCTATCATCTCTTTTACGAACAAAGGAGAAGCAGCCAACGGGTCTTCTTCTATCTCTTCTATCCTCCCGCCTAGAACCTCCTTGAACTCTGCAGTCATCTCCTCTAATTTATCTATATCCGCTTTCCGGTTCATCCTGCGCGTCCTTCTTCCCACACCGCCAACATAATGAGGTAGGTCAAGGTCTGGAGGACCACCAACAATCATGTATGGCACATTTAATGACTCGCACAGCTTCGGCGCCTTCTCCTCTATGCACTCCTTAAAATCGCCAAGTACAAATACAGCAGCATCGCATTCCTCTATTATCGCCTTCTCTTGCACCGTCATCTGTGCTATCCTCTTCCCCACTCCTCGCGCTAATCCCATCATATTTGTAATCGCACCTTTCCTACGCAAGAACTCCGCTATGTCGCACATAGGATAAACAGCATGGTGTTTACCTAGAGAAGGAACTACTATCATTATTTCCGCGCCTGCTAACGGCAAATCTTTTAACTTTCCCCCCAATTCCTTTGCTTTATCCCGGATCCTCCGTTCTTCCTCCTCCGGAAACGCCAGATGCATCATCGTCTCTGTCTGCATCACCATCTCTTGCAAGACAAACCCTCCTATATCTTCTATTACCTCTTTTAACTCATGGAACTTATACACGCCGCCCGTGAACATCATTATTTTATACATATCATGTGCCTCCTTCGCCTGAAGTCATCTCCATCTTACTCATTACCTCTTTCGCTTTTTCCTTCCACTCCTCTGCTATTTGATTCTCAGATGCGATAATGGTTATCCCCTCTGTTGAAGGCATAGGATACCGTACTCGAGCTCCCTCTGGCAATATCCTATCTATTCCATCCAAAACCCTCGTGTTTAAATCCTCTCTTGGGTCATACACAATCAAATCATTAAAATCCGGTATTTCCTCCTCCTTCAATTCAAATCCTATTACTAATCGGCTTATCTGTTGAACGCGGTCCCCGTATTTATCCCACATCAGAGCGAGCAATTTAGGGGCATATTTCTCATCTGTGATCCTTAACTTATCCCCTTCTCGTTGCGTTACATCCCATACCTTTACAGGGCTTGGCACCCTGCCTATCTTAACAGAAATAATAAAAACGTGTTCCGCAGCATTGCAATACATATATGCCCGGTCTATGTTACTCCTCAGTCCTATGTCCCTAAATATATCGTCGCATATCTTCTCATAACTCGCGTTTGCAAACTCATCGCCCCCTTCCACTTTTACATCCATTTCAAAGACCTCCTTTCTGCCTCTTTACTCTTTTCCCATACACACATCCATGACCCTGAACGCCACCTATTGGATTCCCGGGTGTTCCAAATTGGTGCATGCACCTTCCGAGAACCGCTGCTCCTCTCGCCAGTGCGTCATCCGCAAATATCACTTCTTCATCCATTTTCCTGTCAAATAATCTGCTCAACTTTTCCAGTATCATCTCTGGCTTCCGCCCCGTTATTCCGGCTCTACCCGTTATACCTATTTTTGTGTTAGGTAATAATAAACCTTCCGCTTTTGCAATCCCTACTAAATCTTCCACCACACACGCCGATAGCTCATCTATTACTGGTAAAATATAATGCGCCCCTTCCACTTTTGCAAGCTCTACGCCGATATCTGCTATTTTAGGCAGCTCTGAGAGGTTATGTCCAGCATCTACTCCAATTAACACCACACCGTTTCTCTTCGCGGCTTCTACATTCACGGGGACGCCACCTACTCGGCTGTCACTTTTTACTTTTTCTATCTGCACATGTCTGAAAATATCCTCTGCATATTCTTTCACTACCTCTTTTTTTATCCGCCCCTTTTTTCTCTGGAAATCCAGTACAGAAGGGAAATCAACGGGCACAATTTTTGATATCACTGCGTCAGGGATTGCTCCGGCTAAGCCGCAAAAGCTGCCTATAACGCGAGCATACGGCAACCCATCATCGGTAATTCGACCTGCGAGCGTAGTCCCGAAATCCAAAGATAGAACGGGGTTACGGTAATCAACATCAAGCCATTTAGCTGCTTCCTTAAGTCCCGCAGTTACAAGCTCACCTTCCATCTCGTTCCCCACGATTGATTCCCCCGCAGGGGGCATGTTCCCTGTTACAGCCCCGTCAAAATAAGTCTTTTCCATTCTTGAATACTTTCTCAGCTCTGGTGCGATATTTTCTACTGTCATGGGTGAAATCATCTTCCTTGGCGGCACACCTGCGAGCATGCATCCTTTTGCCAATGCCTTTATTACACCTTCCACCTCTTCAATCTTTGAAAAACATGCTGTTACACCTGTGGAGCGAACAACGAAGTGCAAATCCGGGATGGTTATTCCCGCGGATTTCGCACATTCTTGCAGTGTCCTTTTCACCAAATCAGCAATGGACTCTTCAGAAAGATCAACCAAACTTAACGTATGGCAGAAAGAATCGCGGTCAGACCGAGCCTCTCTCGTCATCTTAACCGCCTTATCCAGGATATAAGTTTTTCCACTTTTCAAATCCGTTGCGGTCATTATAGATTTGGTGGTGCTGTTCCCAAGTTCAATACTTGCAGCAATAAAGATGGGTTTTAACGTGAGATCGCCTCTCGAAAGTCGCAGGATGAAAAACAAATCCGCGTAACTGACCTTCTGCGTCCTGAGTAATCTTGGCTGATGTCTTCTATTAAATATGCTCATTCCCCTTTTTATATCAACATGCTATGATATAAAAATCCCATCATAATAAATATGTTTGTTACCTATTTCCATTACATCTCTCACCCAAAACAAAAGTTATTTAAGTTTCTCCCTTCGTGTCTATAAACTTTTGTGAGGAAAAAATAGAAAACTTTATATGGTGATATCTACCAACTTTTTCTCATGCCAGTAATAAGTTTGTTTGCATGGATGTTGGTGATAGTGTTCTTAGCGTTCGTTGCGTGCATGTTCGAGGACTTAGAGTCAGACGTAGGGTCGCAGAGCAATCCGAACTCGCAAGTGCAACTGGCACCAGAGATGGGTTATATACATCGGTACTACAACAAAGCAATCTCGGGAGAAGGGCTGTCTTATGCACTGGCGTGCACCATAGCAGGAACCATCGCGTTGTTGCTGTTGTTACAGTTTGAGCCTACTTATGGGCCAAAAGCAGCGATATTAGCGATACCAGTGGGTGCGGCGGTAGGGTCGATTTCGCACATGATTCGTTCCTCCGTTTGTTATCCAGGGAGAGAGGCAGCGCATAAAAGGTTTGAGCAGCCCATTTATCTCGATGTCTTCTACGGACACTTAGTTCCTATCGCAACCCACAACTTCATTGCAGTGATATGCATTACGGCGATTGCATACATACAGAGCCATCTGACAGTGCTTTCAGGAGTGTCAGGAACGTCGAACCCGTTTCCGCTTCCTTTGCTCTGCCTTATCTGGGGAATAACGGTCGGTGCAATCGGGTCATCTACCGGGGATATCCACTATGGAACGGAGAGAGAGTTTCAGGATAGACCGTTTGGTGAGGGCAGGCGAGTAATTTATCACGGACAAATATGCAGGTATGGTGATTGCGGTATAAGGACGTCGAAGGATGTAGTAGCTTTCTGTGCTAAATACGGTGGTCCTGCTACGGGCTTGACCTTCGGACTCATCGTTCTTTTCGAGAACTGGAGAACCGTAATAGGAATGATGCTCGGGGGATTAACTGGAGCAGCTTGGAACCCCGGTATAGCAGCGGCGAGTGGTGTTGGACTAGGAATAGCAGTCGCGATAGTGTTAATAGTGCTGAACACATGGCTTGTGAGATGGGCAAGGAAGAAGTACGGACCTTTTGTAGGTGAGTAGAGTAGAACAAAAAGGAGGAAAGAAAAAAAGGAGAGAGAAAAAAATGGAACCAATAACTTTGGTGATAATATTGGTGTGCATAATAATAGGGGGAATGCTTGGGTCACTGGGAGTTCATCTACTACCCGTTGGGGGAGCGCCTGCAGCGATGGCTACTGCTACGGGAATTGCAACAGGGTGTGTAATGCTAATGACAGGTTCAGCAGTGACGGGCTTGTTCACAGCATCGTCGGTAGCGACATTTTGGGAATCAAATCCAAGTGTGTTGCTTGTTTCCCTGTCTGGGGGAGTAGGAGCGATGTTGATGATGGGCTTTACAATGCTCATAGCAAATCTGATATACATCTTTGGAGCAGGTGTCGTGCCCGTATCTGGTAGAGCAGCAGTGGACCCGATAACAAAAGAATCGCAGACTGAATACAAGACTCCACGAACCGATGGTCACGGAGTACCAAATGTGTGCTTCTATTCAGGTATAGTAGGGGGATTTGTAGGGGGATTCGGCGGTGCGCTCATTTACGTCGTCCTGGTATCAAGTGGCTATGCAGGTTTTTCTGTTGAAACTGCAGTGGTCGTAGCGTTAGGGATATTTATAGCTAACGCCATTATGGCTGCTTACAACATAGGAGGAACCATAGAAGGGTTCCACGACCCGAAGTTCAAAGAGCGCATTGTTACAGGGCTCACCTGTGCTTTTGTCATTTCCCTGATGTGTGGAATCATGGTATTGATAGCCATCGAAACCGGTACGTTAGGAGCAGGAGGTGTGTTGTAAGATGACCGTTACACCAGCAGTAGAGGAAGAAGAGAAGAAAGGAGAGAAGCCGAAAGAGAAGTTCAAGTTCTCCTTTGACTATTTCAATGAGTCAAGGCTTGGGATCTTTGCCCTTGTCGTAGGAGCGATAATAGCAGTTGCGGCATTTTTCCCATCCCTGCCCGCGTTCGTAAAAGGGATAGGTGTTATGGCTGTCATCCTCTGGGGTGCGGATTCCGTTCGTAAAACGGCGAGGTATGGATTGGGAACAGGCGTTCCATCGATAGGTGTGCTTGCAGTAGGATTTGGACTCGTGGGTGCAACGACCGGAATGGCAATTGGCTCGGAGATATATCACTATTTCGGGTCAATAGGCATATTAGGCGCTTTAGCAGGAGTTGCATTTATGGCAGTGATTGGATATGTCTCAGGTGTGCTGGCGAATAGCGAGAGATTCATCGGCATGAAGATACCGGGGCTGGAGCGAGGGATGGCGGAGTTAGCTATGGCAGGAACACTGGCGATCATACTCGAATGCTCGATAGTAGCAGGCTCATGGTACATCGGCGATATACTTAGCCCTATAAAAGGATATAATATCGCACCAGTAGCATTCATTGCGGTTATGTTTATCCTCGCGGGATTCGGAATGTTACAGCCTTACAATTCATGTCTTGGCGCTGATGAGAGAAGAGGGAGAACACTGCTGATGGCTATTGAGATCGGAGGGATAAACTGCATAATCTTAGGCGCGGTTGCTACGCTAAGTTTAGGTGCAGTCCAGGGTGTGCCACTACTCGTTATGGGAGCTATTGTATGGGTGGTCTTTTACAGAGCATACATGAAAGCATGTATGGATGAATCATACGCAACCCCGGGTACGGGATTGATAAAGACCTTAGGAGGCTAGAGAAGCGAGAAAAATGGTAATATTAATAAATGAAAAATTAGGGGTTGTTTTGGACGATGCAACGCTTACAGTGGGAGAAGCCAAACCTGGTGTGTATAAAGTGTGTCTAGGACCGATAGAAGACCAGTTGGATATTTTAGAGGGTGCGGTAGATGAGCTTTTTGATATCCTTTCTCCTACAACCACATACGCGATGGCACAACCTAACCGAGAAGGGATAACAAATATAGCAGGCTTTATCACGATGCTAATGCTTGGTCTGACGTTCGGGGTACTGGCAATAGCGATTGTATTGTATGGTATTGGGTTAGGGGGTGCATGATTGAAAATGGTAGAGAAGAAAGAACCAGCGGAAGGATGGCCCGTAGCGAGTGGCGATTATGTGATAGGCGACCCTAAAGGACCCGTAGCCGTATCTTCATCAGGTGGGCATTTTAAAGACGATGTTGCCGCGGACTTACTCAGTGCGGGTGCAGCGATAGTAGGGTCTTGCAAGACAGAGAACATCGGGTTGGAGAAACAAATAGCGAATATTATTGCTAATCCAAACATCAGGTTCTATATACTTTCAGGGCCCGAAGTTCCGGGGCATATATGCGGCGGAACGTTGAAAAAACTGCATGAAAAAGGTGTGGACACGGAATCGCATAAGGTAATAGATGCACCGGGTGCGATACCGTTCATCGAGAACGTGCCGCATGAAGCAGTGGAACGATTCAGGCAGCAGGTAGAGCTGATTGATATGCTCGGTGTAGAAGACCCTGGGGCGATAAAAGCGAAGATACAGGAGTGTGTGGCAAAAGACCCGGGTGCTTTTCCTGAAGACCCGATGATAGTGAAGGTAGGAGAAGAGGAGGAAGTAGCAGCGGAGATAGAGCTACCCTTAGCCATGCCTGCTGATCCCTTCATGGGTGTGATAAATGATTCGGTAGAAAGTATAAGATACAAATCTCAGATGTTAACTCGTGACTACAAATTGTCAATGGCAATCTCAAAAAATTCAATCACAGGGCTAATAGCAGGGTTTATACTCGCTTTTCTGTTCCTTCTACCGTTTATCTACTGGGCTTTAACGGGGGTGATATAGATGCCACCACAGAAAGTAGAGCAACAGACACCCGAAACATCAGTGATAACGGCAAGGATAGAAGACCTGAAGAAACTGGTGACAGTAATAGGAAAGGATTCGAGATTCGCTGCGGGGCTCTGGGTAGGCTTTATAAAAGGAGTTGCATTAGGCGTTCTGGTGAGCATGGTACTTGCCGGCTTGAAAATCGTGTTGGCGGGTGTGTGATAATAAGATAAGAGTAAAAAGGAAAGAGGTAGAGAATAATGTCGGAAGAGGAAAAAAAAGAAGAGCAATCGGAAGAGGTGCTGGAGAAGGTGGAAGAGGAACTGAAGGAGTTGATTGTTCCTGTTCCAATTGCGCTCACACCACCAGAGCATACGAAATTGCTGGACCGATTAAAAGTAATGGACGAGAAAGTAGAGTTTGTAGCTGGCGAACTTGCGCAAAAGCAGGGTGAGAAATTGGGATTTGCAATAGGGACTTTATACGGTGTAGTGGTAGGAATACTATTGTATGTTCTATTTGTAATATAAGAGAAAGGAGGTAAGAGCTAAAAATGTTTGTATTTGATAGGAAACAGGATATATACGAAATAGGGAAGACGAAGGTAGGAGGTCAACCGGGAGAGGTAGCAACTGTTCTCGCAGGTACAATATTCTATGCGAAACACGATATCGTTGAGGACGCGGATAAAGGGATATTTGATAAGAAGCGCGCGGAGGAAGCGATAAACAAACAGGATGAGATGTCTGATACGACCGGGAACCCATGCTGGATACAGATATTCTCGGAATCGGAGGAGGCAATGGTGAAAGAGATAGAGTTCTGCGCAAAAGTAAGTGATGATCCGTTCTTGATTGATTCCACAGTTGCGGAGGCGAAGATGGCGGGAGCCAAGTATTGCGATGAAGTCGGACTGTCAGATAAGGCAATCTACAATTCGATAAACATGTCTATAACCGACGATGAATACGATTTAATTAAGAACAGCAAATTAGAATCCGCTATTCTATTGTCTTTCAATCCGAAAGATGCGACAGTAGCAGGTAGAGCGGACTTAATGGAGACGGGAGCTGGCACGATTAAGATAAAGGGTGTCGAGAAGGGTATATTAACGATAGGAAAAGAATGTGGAATAACAAAACCCCTGATTGACCCTGCTACGCTGCCTATTGGTGCAGGTGCGGGATCTACCTGCGCATGTGCGCTTGTATTCAAGTCGAAATGGGGCATCCCCTGCGGGTTAGGGATACATAACGCACCTTCGGCATGGACGTGGATAAAGACATACCGGAAAGAGCATTCTGAAAGAGTTGAAGAAGCCGGTAAAAAGAAGTGGGTAGGACCTGGGGCAGAGGCATTTAAGATGTGCGATGTAGGTTCTAATGTTATACCAGCACTTTTGGGCAATGATTTTGTCCTTTATGGTCCGATAGAGCACGCGCCAACGGTGTTCCCGCTCATAGGAATGATAGACATGATTGTCGGCGAGGCGGCGCAGACAGAACACGAGATTGAAATCAAGGAGCCACATCCATATCTGACGATGTCGGCATAGGGGTGTTTATTTTTTTATTACCCCCCCTTTCTTATTTTTTAATTGGCATGAGTGGTAGTACGGTTGATTTTAATGTCAGAAGCATTGAAAGAATTATCTGCTGAGCGATGGTCAGCCATTAGACCGGGATTATTTCGGAAATTACGCTATTGAAGACACAAGAAAGGCATTAAAGGAAGCTCAAAGAGTAAAACCCCCTGACAAAATAACGAGGATATATAAGCGGTTTACAACATGAAAAGTTAAATACCAAAAAATCAAATCGGTGAACATATTATTGCTTATTAAAAACTATGGGGGTTGCAAGAGAGAAGGGAAAAGTGTTCACCGGCATTAAAAAAAGGGACGGCAGAGTAGAACTGTTTGAGGCGGAGAAGATTACAAATGCGCTTCGGAAGGCAGGTGCAGCAACCGGCGAGTTCGATTATAATATAGCGCAGAAATTGACCTTAAAGGTTTTAAATTTAGCTCAACAAGCGATTCCCCGTGAGATACCAACAGTGGAGGAGATCCAGGATGTGGTCGAGGAGGTTTTATTATCTTCCCCTTATCGCAAAACCGCAAAGGCGTATATTATTTATCGCGAGCAACATGCGGGAATCAGAGAGATAACGGCTAAAGCGGACGTTGACCTGGTTGACCAATACCTGGAGAAGCTCGACTGGCAGGTAAACGAGAATAGCAATATGAGCTTCTCTCTACAGGGCTTGAACAATTATGTCTCTTCAGAGATCAGTAAAATCTACTGGATGCGGAAGATATATCCACCAGAAGTAAGAGAAGCGCATATAGGGGGCGATTTTCACATACATGATTTGAATTTGCTCTCAGTTTATTGTGTGGGCTGGGATCTGCTTGATTTATTAGTGGAGGGATTTAAGGGTGCGCCGGGAAAAATAGAAAGCAAACCTGCCAGGCATCTCCGGTCTGCATTAGGACAGATAGTGAATTTCTTTTATACACTGCAGGGCGAAGCTGCGGGCGCTCAGGCATTCTCCAATTTTGACACCTTACTCGCTCCATTCATACGATATGACAGCTTGGGGTATAAAGAAGTGAAGCAGGCATTGCAGGAGTTTGTATTCAACATAAATGTTCCCACAAGGGTGGGATTCCAAACGCCATTCACGAATATTACCCTGGACTTAACCGTACCAGATTATTACGCAAATCAAGCAGTGATTATTGGCGGCAAGACACAGCCGGAGGTGTATAAGGAGTTCCAGGAGGAGATAGATTTATTCAATCGCGCGTTTTTGGAAGTAATGGCAGAGGGGGATGCCAAAGGAAGGGTATTTACTTTTCCTATCCCCACTTACAACATTACGAGAGATTTCGACTGGGGAAACCCCAATTTGGATATTCTATGGCAGGTTACCGCTAAATACGGCGTGCCTTACTTCTCTAACTTTATAAATTCTGATATGAATCCCGAGGATGCGCGTTCGATGTGTTGCCGATTAAGAATAGATAATAGAGAGCTAAAAAATAGGGGGGGCGGTCTTTTCGGATCGAGTCCGTTAACCGGCTCAATTGGCGTAGTCACGCTAAACATGCCAAGACTTGGGTATCTAGCCAAAGATGAAGATGATTTTATCGCAGCTTTAGAGCGGCTGATGGTATTGGCAAAGGAGAGTTTAGAGGTAAAGAGAAAAGTTTTAGAGAAGTTTACAGAACAGAGTTTATATCCCTATACGAGATATTATCTGAGAGGTGTTAAAGAACGGTTTGGAGAATATTGGAAGAACCACTTCTCCACGATTGGTTTAGTGGGTATGAACGAAGCCTGCTTGAATATGTTTGGTGAGAATATTGGATCGAAGAAAGCAAGAGCATTCACCTCATGGGTGTTAGATTTTATGCGCGATAAACTATTGACTTTTCAGGAGGAAACCGGAAATAACTATAATCTGGAAGCTACGCCGGCAGAAGGTACTTCCTATCGACTTGCCAGGAAGGATAAGGAGAAATATCCCGCGATAATCTGTGCGAATGAAGAAGAATGGAAGCGAGGTGCAGAGCCATTTTATACGAATTCCACGCAACTACCGGTAAATTATACGGATGATGTATTCGATGCACTGGACTTGCAGGACGCGATTCAGACGAAATATACGGGGGGCACCGTTTTCCACATCTTTGCAGGCGAGTGTGTCAAAGATCCAAGGACGGTGAAGGTGCTGGTGCGAAGAATCTGTGAACTCTATCACTTGCCTTACTTTACCTTCACACCCACTTTCAGTGTTTGTCCCGCTCACGGCTATATAGCAGGTGAGCATTATGCATGCCCGGAATGTGGTGCGGAGACCGAGGTATATTCGCGTGTCGTTGGCTATCTGCGCCCGGTAGCACAATGGAATAAAGGTAAACGTGAAGAATTCAAGCACAGGAAAACGTTTGTGGTAGGTACAGAAGCAGTTCAAGAGACAAAAGAGAAAAGAAAAAGAAAGGCAGGTATAGCCTTGAAACCTCCGCGAATCAGGGCTAAAACGAAAAGAACTAAAAGAAAATACGCCGGGAAACAGTTGGATTTAGTAGATTTTGGTGTTGGTGGTACCGACAACAAGGGTGATTAGATATTATGTTAATCGGCGGCTTTCAGCGATTCTCGTTAATAGACTATCCTGGAAAAATATGTGCTATTGTGTTTACTCAGGGCTGTAATTTCAGGTGTCCGTATTGCCACAATCCTGAATTGGTAAATCCAGAACTTTTTGAAGCGCCTATTCCAGAGGAGAATATCTTATCATTTTTGGCAAATCGCAGGGGGAAGCTTGATGCAGTAGAGATAACGGGTGGTGAACCAGTACTGCAGCCAGACCTAATTGATTTTATGAGCGAGCTCAAAAATCTCCAATATCTGGTTAAGCTGGATACAAATGGCAGTAATCCAGGGATATTAAGCGAAGCGATAGAACGCGGAATCGTGGATTATTTCGCCATGGATGTGAAAGCGCCTCTGGAAAGATACCCGGAGATTACCAATTCCAGGGTTGACCCTGCTAAAATCGAAGACAGTATCGAGATAATCATGTCTTCTGGATTGGATTATGAATTCCGAACAACGGTGGTGAAATCGCAACTCAGTAAGCGAGATATTCAGGAAATAGGGGAACTGATACGAGGTAGTAAACGATATGTATTGCAGAAATTCGTGCCTGTGAAGGTGTTGGATTCAAAATTTCTCGACGAAGTTTCTTTCTACACAGATGACGAGTTAGAATATTTGAGGGATGCGGTAAAAGGTTATGTTGTTGAATGCGAGGTGCGGTGAACTAAAAAGATTTAACCAATCACGAGATTCGGCAACCTATGGCAGGGGATGTCGTAATATCGCGCTTTGGATATAGCTGCTTCCTCTTTTCACCGTGAATAGCTTCCTTCAGTTTCAAATCTGCTCTGCCTTCGCGCATAAAATTCATATCCCAATCCTCAGAGGCGATGTGCAAGAAGCTGTCCCCGCTTTCCTTTTCGAGGATTAATATGATTTCTTTTGTTTCTTGTTCTGCCTTCCCTACTTTTATTTTTACCTCTCCTATGATTTTATCACCATCCGCAAGTCCAAAGAGGAAGACAGAGGGGACGGAAACAAAAAATCCACTTGACCCTGTTGGAAGAGCACCGTCCCTTTTTCGGATGAGCGAATCTTCTACAATGAGTGCCATTTTTTTTCTCCTCCATATCTTTTAATTCATGTCTTTCCTTTTTCGATTAAGTTTTCGATTACAGCCGTACATTACTCTGGACCTCTTAAGACCATTAAGGAAATAATTAGCGGGGTCTTCAGGTTGACGTTTTTCGGTTTCCGCAATGAGTTTCTCTAAGACACGGATAGGGTAACGATGAGTAACTCTTTTAGCTAATCCTGTCCCGAGACCAAACTTATATAAGGTGCTCCGAACACCCTTTTTCCTTGCATAATGCGAAATTTCTTTTTCGCTTTTCATCTTCAACTTAGAAGATTGTTACCAAAAGAATTATTTTCTTAGCACAGGTTCTTTTTCTAAAAGAAAGTGTTTTTGTGAAAAAGAAAAAGTGTGAGGTGAAAGAAGACATGGAGAAAATTTCTGAGTGGAAGGCAGAGCTTGAGCGCGAGCGAAAGGAGAAGGATAAATCATTTGCGGTGCACTGGCAATCGCCGATACCGCCGGAAGAGCGAGCGAAGTTCAAAGGTCTCGAATATTATCCTCCTGACGAAGATTACCGGTTCGAGCTCGAACTTCATGAGCACAGCGATAAAAAGCTGTTAAAAATTGAAGACACGGGTGGCAATATGCGGAACTTCCTGCGCTGGGGCGAATTTCGATTCAAAGTGGGTGATGTGGAATGTACACTTCAGGCATATAAGAACCATCCTCGCGCGGAACGGCTGTTTATCCCTTTTAAGGACGTAACCAGTGGTAAGGAGACCTACGGAGCGGGACGGTATATCGACCTCGATTATGCGAGAGACCGCACACCAGAAGGAAGATGGATTCTCGATTTTAATAAAGCGTATAATCCCTGGTGCGCTTATAGTAAGAACTATGTATGTCCTTTTGTACCGGCAGAGAACTGGCTTAAAGTGGCTATACGCGCTGGAGAAAAGAAATTAAAAAGAGAGGAAGGATGAGTAATGGCTAAAGAAAAATCAGAAGAAGATATTCGTCATATCAAAACCAGGCGAAAAGGGTTATTTTTTTGATACGGTGCTGTAATCACTTCCGCTTCGTACCCAATCTTCCTCATGGTTTCGAAAACATCTATTCCACACGCCTCCTGTGAGGGTCTCGCTCTATCTTGATGTTTACAAAATCTCTTTGGTGCTTGGTCAAGAGGTTTGTCTTGCTCGGTATGCATGGATCACATTCCTCGTCTCTTCCGGCGTTGGTGTATATGGCGGGCAGTTCAGATGCTTCCCCTAGCCCCTACATCCATACATGCATTTCCAACGTGCCTAATCCGCTACTTCTATTTCATTCGCGGGAATAAGTTTAAAATCCTCGTGTATTATTTGCAATATGTGACGTCATTAACGCCGCAAGAAGCAGGTTTAATCCTCATCGCACAACCCGTAATCATGGCTATTTTCGCACCATTCGCAGGATGGCTTTCTGACAGAATTGAGCCTCGAGTTGTGGCATCTGCGGGTATGGCAGTGACAACATTTAGCCTCTTCATTTTCTCTGGAATTGGAGCAGACACACCGCTGAGCTTGATAATTGCAGACCTCATGCTTCTCGGCTTTGGTCTCGGTTTGTTTGCCTCTCCAAACACAAATGCAATAATGGGTTCAGTCGCGAGAAAATACTTCGGAATTGCATCTGCTACCGTTTCAACGATGCGGTTGATAGGGCAGGTATTAAGTATGGCTCTGGTAATGCTTGTCTTCTCTATTATTATTGGCAGGGTAGAAATAACGCCTGAATACTATCCACTATTAATTGAAAGTGCAAAAGTTTCATTCATGATATTTACAGCAGTATGTTTTGCAGGTATTTTTGCTTCTCTTGGGAGAGGAAAGATGAGATAAAAATTAATTAATTCAGAAAAATTTCACCAAAATATTTCAGGCATTATCTCCCATAAAGGCTCTTTTATCCACTTGAAATACGCGTGTATGGCATATTCGGGCTCCCAAGATCCTGTCTCACAACCC
>JAPDIG010000018.1:18833-20397 GCA_025966525.1 Candidatus Methanophagales archaeon
CAAAATATTTCAGGCATTATCTCCCATAAAGGCTCTTTTATCCACTTGAAATACGCGTGTATGGCATATTCGGGCTCCCAAGATCCTGTCTCACAACCCCTTTTCGCTGCTTCTCTAACCACTCGTGGTATATTTCCTCATCTCTGAAAAGATATTCACTGCTTTTCCAACTCAAATCTTATGGCATTTCTTAAGTTTTCCTTTGATTTCTCATATTCATTATTATTCATTCTCCCAGCTTTCCAGGAAATCTGCAAGCTCTCTAATACCTTTCAATTCAAAATCGAGCGCTTCACCAACTAAACAATTTCTAAATACCTTTTTATCTGCTGGTATGACTGATATGACCTTGCTTTGATCCACCGAATCGAGAAGAACCCTCGCAGTTTCTTCATCTGTCTTATTCAGCACATAGTATAACGGCTTGCTCACATTCTCAGCGATTTTATTTACCTTCTCGGCAAGCCTGATTGATTCCCGAGAAGGGTCAATGACCATTAGCAGGAGGTCACAGCCAGCTTCAACACCTCTTCCAAAGTGCTCAATCCCCGCATCTGTATCAACAAGCGCAAATTCATCTTTACTTAACGTGAGCATGCGCAAGAAATCCGCGGATAAAGCATTAAAGGGGCATGCACAACCTTCGCCGAAATCGCGAATCTTGCCTATCGCGAGCAGACTTATCCCTCCCTTTTTGCTCATGTAATCCTTCGGTATGTCACTCGCTCTTAGCCCTTCGCGGAACACACTGAATCTTCCCCCTTTCTTCGACGCCAACAGCTTTTCTGCAACCATTCTCTTACCCCCGAAGTGTAATGCGAAATCTTTTGGAAGCCCCATCCCCAACTGACTATGCAGTCCGAAGTTTGATTCATCATTATCCACTACAATAACTTTGTATCCCCTCTTTTCAAGTTCTCCTGCAAGCAGAGCAGTTACTGAACTCTTCCCACAGCCTCCTTTGCCACATATCAGGATTTTCATTTCTTATTCTTATCCTTTTTATCCTTATTATTTATATCCTCAAAAGCTTTAAAAAGACATTCGTTTGCTTCCTCTACGTGTTTTACTGCTTCCATTATCCATCCATGGGCTTCTATTTTATTAAAACCTCTGGCTTTCTCAGCCCAGCGCTTGAAATCCTGCGCATGCTCCTTGTTATGCTCAATCCAGTACACGAGCAATAAACTCAGTTTCTCCTTCTCTTCTTCTCCTTTCATTTTATACTAACTATTCCATCTCAAAGATAGCACCTTGTGGGCATATTTCTATACAAGCACTGCATATCGCAGTATTCCTGTAACACCTCCCATAATCTATTATCGCTTTTTCATTCACAATTTCAATTGCATTTGGCTCACAAACAATGATACACTCTCTACACCCTGTGCATCGTTTCTGCTCTACGACGGGGATTTTCATTTGAGGATGTCTCCTTGTTTCTTTATTTATATCCTTAACTCCGAATCATTTTGTGGAACATATAGAGTGAGAGAAACGCGATAAATACGTGACCGACTCTCATCATCCTGCAAATAGAGTTTGTCCGCACCGTCTTGTAAGT
>JAPDIG010000019.1 GCA_025966525.1 Candidatus Methanophagales archaeon
ATATTGTATTTAATATAAACTTAAACCTTTGCTGAACAGAAAAAAACAAAAATGCCTTATAGAATGAGAAAGGACATCATGGGTAAGGAGGGATTGCGGATATGGAACTGGAAAGAGAAGAGATTTTGAGTGCAATCTACCATTGTGTGAAATGCAAGCTATGCAGTATCGCGAGTTTTCATCCGCGGGAGGAGTGGTTACCATTATGCCCCAGTGGGCAGTTTTATGGCTACCAGGCGTTCTACGCACCCGGAAAGATGGAGATTTTCCGTGCACTATTAGAAGGTGAGATAACTGAACCCTCGGATGGGCTGTTGAATGCGGTCTATGCCTGTACGGTATGTGGCGCGTGTTATGAGAAATGTAAGCAGATCACAAGTGTGGAGCTGGGAGCACCCGATCTGTTTGAAGCGATGAGGAACGAGTTGGCAAGTAAAGGATGGATTCCCGACGTGCATAAGAACATTGCGGATAAGATAAAGGAAACGAGAAATGCGTATGGCGAAATATATGAGTACAAAGCGGAAACAACCGAAAGGAATGCGGATATCCTCTATTACATCGGCTGCACTGCCCGGTATAGAGTGCCGGAGATCGCGGATGCCATGCTTGAAATCTTCAATAAATTAGGGATAAAATACCAGGTAATGGATGAGGAATGGTGCTGTGGCTCGGTATTATTCAGAACAGGGCAGGTAGAAGAGGCGAAGGAACTTGTGGCACACAACGCTGAGGAGATAAAGAAGAGCGGGGCAAAGACCGTTATTTTCACCTGTCCTGGATGCTTGAAGACGTTCGAGAAGAATTATCCAGATATGGGTGTCGAACTGGTGCATTCCACGCAGTTCTTATTACGACTGGGCAATATAAAAGTGAAGAAGCTGGACATGGAAGTGGCATATCACGACCCATGCCATCTGGGCAGGGATTTGGGTATATACGAAGAGCCGAGGACGGTTTTGAAAGAAGTAGCGAATGTGAAGGAGATGAAGCGGGAGAGGGAGCAGTCGTGGTGCTGCGGCTCAGGAGGAGGGGTGAAGTCGGCATTCGATGACTTCGCACTCTGGAGTGCCACGGAGCGACTGAAAGAAGCGAAGGAAGCGGGTGCGGAAGCGCTCGTCAGTGCATGCCCATTCTGTAAAAGGAATTTAAAGGAAGCTGCGGAAAAAGAAATAATGGCGGTGTATGATGTTGTGGAGCTTGTAAACAGGTGTTTGGAGGGGTGATGAAGATGGACCAAACGTTTTCAAATCAAACTTTCTTGAAGATTGTGCAGGGGATAGTGGGAGAAGAGAATGCCACAGATGACAGGGCAATATGCGCTTCGTATTCAAGAGACCAGCACTGGCATTTTGTGCCTGCAAAGAATCCCGCTTATGTAGTTCGACCCGGAGACAAAGAAGAAGTGAGAGAGGTTTTAATGCTTGCAAATAAGCATAAAATACCGGTGATACCTTATAGCACGGGAATAAATGTGCGTGGCTTGACCATTCCAGTTCACGATGGCAGCATATTATTAGACCTGTCGAGGATGAACCGCATTATAGAGATAAATCCAGAGATGAAGACTGCGACCGTGGAGCCGGGAGTGACATTTGGTATGCTGCTGGAGCAGACGAAGAAGTACAAATTGCGACCTGCGTTTCCCGATGCGCCACTTACCGTGAGCGTATTGGTGAATTATTATCTGCGCGGGATATACCAAACTTCGGCGACTGACGGTCATGACCACACATTATCGTACGAGATGGTTCTACCCAATGGCGAGCTAATAAAGACGGGGTCGCGTGCACTCTCAAACATGCCTTACTTTAGATATGGTGTGGGTCCAGACTTTACGGGTATGTTCAACGCACATCCCGGTACATGCGGTGTGGTGACCGAGTTAACGGCGAAACTGTACAGATTGTATGACCACCGGAGAGCGTACTTCATTGGTTTTGACGATGTAAGCACCTCGCAAAAGTTCATTTATAATTTGATGAACGATGAACTGGCGGCGAGTATCAGGTTGGTGGACAACCAAAGCTGGTTAAAAGGGATATGTGGCACTTTCGATTTCCCCTATGAGAAGCTGCCGAAGTTCGTGCTGTGCATGCTGGTAGAAGGTCTTGCAGGAATATTCGAGGCAAAGGATAACTTGGTGCGCGAATATGTGAAAGACGCGGGCGGTGAACTGTTAGACTTTCCGGAGGAGTTCAAACGCACATTTGAGGATGAGAGTTTGGGCGGTGCGGAAAAGAGCTGCATGGTATTCGGCTTAAGAGGTAACTACCACTGCATTGGACTGTACGGACCATTGACGCTGGCTGCAAAATATTATGAGTTGCATGAAAAGACTGCTTTGGAGGTTGGGATTCCAAAGGACCACGTTCATTTCTACCTCGATCCGATATACAGTTTTCACGGGCAACTCTGTTACTTCGAGCTCGATATATTTTACGATGGAAGTGACCCCGGATTCGGTGCGAAGTTGAGGTCTTATAATAATAAGCAGTTCCACAAGTTGTTAGACCTGGGTATCTATGGCTGGTTCAGACCTTATGCGGGAATAATAGAGCCGACAGTGGAAAGAATAGGATATCTTTCCGAGGTGTGGAAGAAGTTTCTTAAGGTTCTGGACCCGAATGAGATAATGAACCGCGGGAAGCTATTCTGATATTGTTACATTCTTATTCTTATATAGATATCAATAAAGAAGTGTAAAAAACATGGAAGAAAAAGAGAGTGAGGTAACAAAAGCTATTAGAGATGCGATGGTGAAAGCGGTTGAAAAAGGAGAAGACATAAAAGAAAAGGTAGTTGAGATTACCATGGATGTTGTTAAGAAGACATTAGAGGAAGCCGAAGTTACGAAGGAGAAGGTGGAATCGGTGGCAAAGGAAGCGATGGAAGGTGCAATAGAAGGTGCGCGTAAGGTAAAAGTAGAGGCTGCTGATGTCACCAAAGGCGCTGCTGAAGGCATAATCGAAGGGACGAAGCAGGCTGGGGCCAAAGCCGCTGACCTCGCGGAACAGGCTGCGAAAGCTGCTCTGGACGCCACAAAAGAAGCAGGTGATAAAGCAGTGGATGTGGTGAAAGGAGTTGTAAAAGGTTTTCTTGAAGCTCTCAAAGAAGTCTTAGAGAAGAAGAAAGAATGAGGAAATGCCGATTCTTTTCGCCTTTCTTTCTATTAGTTCAACAATTTCTCCCTCTATGAGAGAGGCAATAACTATATAAAGCAGCAGTACAGTCACAAATAACGCGCCAAAGTAATAAACCATCAAAGGCAGCAGAGGTATTTTTATAGCCCTGCTGTACAGAAAAGCAGCGATTAAACCGCTTCTCATCCCCCGGTCTCGGAGGTCTTTCAATGGTGGATACCATACATAAATAGGTCCATGGCTAATTATTCCCGCAGATATGGCGAAGAACCATCCTTTTATTCCAGATCCCTTTCCTACATATTTCTCCACTGTTTTGGGATGTAAGAAATAATTGATAAGTGCCATAAAAAGGATAACGAGAAATAACACCGGAATTATCCGAATAAATATGTCTCCGCTTACTTTTAAGGAATCATATACCTTTTCTGGACAGAAGAAAAAGAGGATGAGATATAGGGAAATAACAGCGAGCAAAAAATAGAAACCATGGTATTTATCCCTTTTTGTTTTCATTGAATCACCATTAATGTGGTAACAGTTGCAATGGATATGAGAATGGCGAGAAAGAAACTCAGTGAGTTTCTAATAACTGCGAATCGTCTGCCTAAAATGGCTGCTTCCGCTGGAAATTGAACTACACAAACCGTTACCCATGTCACGATGAAGGCTGTTATCGCAAATAGACTCACACCCTCTTTCATAAGCTCTCCGCCTATTATATAGCTGGTGATAGGATTACCGGCAGCGATACTACCCATTGCGGAACCAATTACAGTATCACGAAACAATTCCCCGGTAAATACGGATGCAATAAACTGTTTTGATACAAGGGTTAGGAAAAGCCCCAGGAGCAGGACGACACCCAGCAACGTTGGAATAGCAGTTCCAAAACTTTTGAATGCACGGTAAAAAGATATAACAATACTTCTCTCTCTACCATCAGGTTTAGGATTGGTCATCTCCTCTTTTTTCCTCCATTGTAAGCCAGAAGACTTTTTCGCGGTATTTAACCTTCTTTATTTTTCCGCTCGCTTCCAGCCTCGTTAAGCTATCGTGGATATTATATCTCTTTGGTAGAACTTTCTTTCCGCGAAGCGTTTTTGACAAACCTTTTCCTAAAAGGTTTAAAGAAAGGTTTTTTAACGTTTCTATAACCTGCTCTTCCCTCATTGGATGCCGTTTTATTATTGCCAATATTGCGTCTTCGGGGTTTGTAAACCCTGCGATAGAAAAATCTCCCGTCTCCTCCGCGGTAATATCCACTACGTTAACATCACCCAGAATCGCATGTGCTAATGCGATGGCTTCTTTTTCAGGAGGCACAGCCCACGGTTCCGCCGGCGGTCTTATCGGGACATTTATATACGTTCGGTTAGGCTTTATGAGTCTAAGCCTGCTTTTTATCGCTTCTAATTCCTCTGCTGAATCATTGAGCCCTTTTACCAGCATGACTTCCACCCATATCTCGCCGTCATATTCTTGTCTGAACTTTTCCATACCTTCAAGAACCGCCTCAAAAACAATCCCGCGATGCGGTCTGTTTATCCGTCTGAATGTTTCGGCAGTGCCTGCGTCAAGTGATGGCATAACAACATCTGCTTGTGAAACGTCGTTTCTTACGTCTTCTCGGTAAAGAAGCGAACCGTTGGTATCAACTGCTATGGGTATGTCTGCTGTTTCTTTGGTCTTGCGAATTAACCAGCCAAGGCTTTTACATAAAGTTGGTTCGCCTTCGCCTACGAAGGTGACAAAATCTATTTCTCTATTGCTGCTTTCTACCTCTGGTTTTATTGCCCTTTCGATTTCATTCAACAACTCTTCCGGAGGGAAGAAGTCTTTACGCTGGTCGGTCATGTACGTTGTCCTGCCAAGCTGGCAGTACACACAGGAGTAGTCACAGGTTTTGAATGGAATTGTGCTAACGCCTAAAGAACGACCAAGACGGCGTGATGGAACGGGTCCATAGGTTATTTTCATAGCATTTATAAATAACATAAAATTACATACTTAAAATACAAGAAATGGGGCAGATAACATGAAAGTATTACATGATGAGGATGTAGATGAGAGTGTTTTAAGAGATAAGACAATAGCAGTGATAGGGTATGGAGCACAGGGAGATGCACAAGCGAACTGTCTGGCAGATTCGGGCATAAATGTGCTCGTGGGGGTGCGAGAAGGCGGGAAGAGCTGGGAGAGAGCAAAAGAAGACGGTTTTGACGTATTAACGATTGATAAAGCATCGGAAAAAGGGGACATTGTGCATATCCTGCTTCCGGACGAGATTCAGCCAGATATTTATGAAAAGCAGATAAAGCAGCACATGAAAGCAGGAAAAACACTCAGTTTTTCTCATGGCTTTAATATCTGCTTTAAAAGAATTGTTCCACCGGCAGAAGTGGACGTTATCATGGTTGCACCGAAGGCGCCGGGAACAGAGGAAAGGAAGGCATATTTAGAAGGATTTGGAGTTCCGGGACTGGTAGCAGTAAAACAAAATGCTTCGGGTAAAGCACGAGAAGTGGCGTTGGCGCTCTCAAAGGCAATGCACTGGACAAAAGCGGGTATCTTGGAATGTACCTTTGAACAGGAGACATACGAGGATTTATTTGGCGAACAGTGTGTTTTATGCGGGGGTCTGGTCGAATTAATGAAAAATGGTTTCGAAGTGCTGGTAGAAGCGGGATATCCACCGGAAATGGCGTATTTCGAGTGTGTGCACGAAATGAAATTGATTGTTGACCTGATATGGCAGGGAGGGATAAAGCGAATGGCAGAAGTTATCTCCAATACCGCAGAATATGGAATGTGGTCAGTAGGGCATAGGATAATCGGACCAGAAGTAAAAGAGAGGATGAAAGAAGCTCTGAAACGAGTTGAAAACGGCGAATTTGCAAAGGAATGGGTTGAGGAATATAAGCGAGGTATTCCGTTCTTAAAAGAGAGTAGAGAGAAGATAGGAGAGCATCAGATCGAGACAATAGGTGCAGAGATAAGAAAGTTGTTTGCCAAAAAATAATTTTCTTTAAATGTCTCTTTCGCTTTTACCGCGCAAACCAATTAGGAATATCCTACAAAGTTTCGTATAGCAAAATACGGGGATGAAGTGACGTCACGCACATCCTTTCCAGACTCATTCTCCATAATCTCCATTCCCTCCTCTACAATCAAGTCCTCTCACAGAAGGGAAATGCATAAGTCCAGACATGGACGGGGAGAAGTCATGAGGCGAAAGAAGCTCCAAAAGCTGCCAGATGTCTTCTCCCTATGTAAACTTCAATATTAGGGGTATAATATTTTTTCTACAAGCTCTGCTCATGAATAAAACAATAGTAGTTATGGTAGTAGCAATCGCGATAACTATTATAGCATTAGTAACAATATATTGTACTTCTCCCTTTACGATAATATTTGCCCGCTTCATCTTATCCAAGAATTTCTATCACAATTGTATGCTTCAGCAGATTTATTTCTTTTATCCTTCCCTTTGCGTTTTGTGTCTCACCTAATATTCCTGTGAATTTTATATCTTCTCCGTTAACTTCTACGAGCACTACATCCTCCATCAACAATTCTCTGTCTCCACCTCTTTCCAGCAGCACACTTGATTCGCACATAATTACGTTTTACGTCACGATTTTATCCACCATATCCATTTCAATCGCGCGCTTTATCTCCAACGCAAACCTTCTGCCTGAACTCATATTGCACCTGAAAAGCGCGTTTCCATAGGGATGCCCGCCATACATGTGTATGTTCGTTCCGCCGCCTATCCTCGTAGCGATGTCATATACCCAGAAATCCATGTTCTCATCCACGATTGTCTGTAAGCAGAAAGGACCTATCATTCCCGCTGAATACTCATCCTTTGCAAACCGCACGAACCTCTCCGCTATTGGGAATATTTTATTCAGCAAGCTTTCACGAAGCGTTGCAGAAGCATGCCCAACAACAATCATCAGTGGCTCTTTCAACTCATCCGGCAGTTCCTGCGATTTCGGTATCCTCACCATTCCATCCAGATTCGACTCGAACCGCCAATCAACGCCTAAAAGCTCCAGCTCTTCGTCCAGTGGTGAATAGAAGAAATCGAAATTGAATACCGGTCCTATCACATATTTTTCGATTCTCGCATTTTCTAACTCTTCCTTTTTTATTACGCCCCGTTTTATCAACCTCGATGCTTTTTCCTCGTATTCTCGCCTGCTACGAGCAGTAAAGAAGCCTCTTTCCAAATGCATTACCGCATGCGGCAGTTTTACCATCACCAGTGTATCTATATCCTCTGCTGTGTACTCTGTGGGTGTGGGTATTCCCGCGCGCTTACAAAGCCAATAATAGTCCTTTTCTTCACCCCTCTCTTCCATCCGGAGCATATCCCTGCTGCCCACTAATGGCACCCTGAATTTATCCTCCACGTTATCTATGCCGGTATAAACAACAAAAGACCTGTTTGGAATGAAAAGCGTATTCCTCTCTCTCAGTTTCTCTTGCACGTTCTCATCCATCATATCAGAGAACTTTTCCAACACAATGTTTTCATCCACTACTCCTTTTCGCAAACCGTTTACTTCTCGCTGAACGAAATACTTTGTATAAGGCTCTTCTCTGCCGCGCTCCGCTATAACCAATGTCTTGAACCCTTCTTCCTTCGCTCCATCGCATACGTCCAGCGATGAGTGAGACCCCAATACGCCTATAATCGCTTCGTCTAGCTCATATCCATCCAGAACGTCTCTTATCTCTCTTCTATCCATCATTTTTTTCTTTTCACTTTTCTGATAGATATATCATATCCCCCATAAAAATATAATTGCAAATATCAATTTTATCACCAGAAATACAAGAATACCAATAAAGAAAAAGAATAAGAGAGAATAAACAAGCGGGGGTAGCCGAGCATGGACAAAGGCGCAGGACTTAAGATCCTGTTCCGTAGGGATACGAGGGTTCAAATCCCTCCCCCCGCATCATATACTCCTCGCGAAACTCAATTTGTATTTGTTTCTTTGCTTTGGGATTTACTTTTCTATCGCTTCTTTTACTCGGTCCAGTAATATGTCCACAATCCGTTCATCCACTCCTATTGGCTTTGCGTAAGTTAGTTTTACATCTCTTCCTATCTCTTCCCATGCTCCTTCGAAGGCAACTTTCAACTTCTCAGGGATGTCTTCCGTAGTATGCGCTCCGTCTGCTAAGAAAACTGGCAATGCCACTATATTCTTCATCCCGTCTTTAGCAAGTTTTCTCAACGCTTCTTCAATACTCGGCGAGTTCAACTGCATAAAAGCGACCCTTACCGCTTTAAATATCCCTCGCATTTCTATTCGCCTTCCAAACTCCTCCATCACTTCTTTGCCATACGGTAGTTTGCTCCCATGACCTATTAAAACGACAGCAATATCCTCTTCGCTTTCACCTACTGCTCTATTTCCCTCTTTTGTCAATTTTTTCACCCCTATATCTTGTGTTATTAAACGCTCCTATCATTAACCAATTCAACTACGCTTAAAATAATTTGCGATTTTTTTCGATAACGCTTTCCTTTTAAAACAAGAAAGTTGCGGGAGAAGATATTAGGTTGAAAAAAAAAGAAAAAAGGGATTTTGGAGGTTTTTATAAAACCAGGATTTTGTCTGCACTAAGTGCTGCTTCTACCGCATCCGGGATTTTCACGGGCATTATGAAATCTTCGATATTTGACGTGTCTTCTACTGATGTAGCGAAGCCGCTAACGACATGGAATGTCGCACACGATCCGATTTTCACCTCAAGAGCGTCTTTTACAAATCGTGCCATCAGTTCCAGATTGTCCGGCAGGTCTTCTGGTTTTAAACCCTCGAACTGGTCAGCAATTAGCTTCTTCACGTCTTCCGAGAATGCTAATTTCGCTAAGTTTCCCTTCTTCGCTACTTCTACCCCTTGCGGTCCATAGTACACCATAACATCCGGAATGTTATGTATTTTCTTCGCTGTAAAAGCAATTGCATAGCTCGCATACTGACTGAAAGGTCTGTCCATGCCAGAGTTCACAAATATAAGCAGTTTTTCTATCTTTTTTATTTTCATTTTTTCTTCTTTTTTGCCTCCCGATATTTTCTAAAAACAAGGGTATATAAATAATTTTCCCTTAGCCTTGCCAGCCTCAACCTCAATCCTAATCCGCAAAATAATTTTTGAAAATAAGGAATAAAATAACGGCGATGATGCTGATTATACTACCATAAATGAAAGTGGCATTTGGATTAATCGCTTGCCATAAAAACCCGGCTGTTAAACTTGCGGGTAACGCTACCAAACCTATCATCGTATGAAAAGTGCCTAAAGCGGTTGCCCTCAGTTCTTCTGTGGATAAGTCGGATACAAAAGCCCTTTGGTTACCGTCTACCATCGCATATACCACGCCATAAAGGGGGAATAAAACTAAAAATGCGGCGAGTGAATCGAAAAAGGTAAATCCAAGACAAGTCACTGAGAACAGGAAGTAGCCAAAAATAAGCACTTTCCGCCTCCCTATTCTGTCTGACAGCGTGCCAAAAGGAATGGCGAGCAAGGCATAAAAGGAGTTAAAGAGGACATATAAAAGTATAACGAGAGCAATTGACTCCTTTTCTGGCATTATTGGCATGAAAGCATCCCATGCCTTTAATATGAAAAACATGTAGGTGAAATTGGCTAACGCAAAGAGAGCAGCCACCATAATGAACAACTTTAGGCGTTCAGGCAGCTCCTTCAGACTTATCCGCAATCTTATCTTTTGCGGCTCTTTTTTTCCTTCTTTTACAAAATAAAGTGGCACTAAGGAGAAAAAAGCGATTATCGCCGCTATAAATATGATTGACTTATAAAAAGCAATTTGATATGCGATTTCTTCGAGTTCGAGCCAGAAGAACAAAAGTAAAAGCAAAACAAGCACCGAGCCTGCAATTGCACCCGATGTATCAAGTGCTCGGTGTATTCCAAATCCCTTACCTCTCGCCTCGGGCATGGAATCCGCGATAATTGCATCTCTTGGTGCTGTTCTCAAGCCCTTCCCCACGCGTTCAAAACTGCCAAAGACTAATATGTGCTGCCATAGCGTGGATAGGGACAGAAGCAACTTGAAGCCCGCGGAAGTCAGATAGCCTGAAGATACAAATATCTTCCTCCTCCCTATTCTGTCAGACCAGTGTCCAGAAAGAACCTTTAATATGCTCGATATGCTGTCTTGTAATCCCCCGATTAACCCTACAATACTGACAAGCCCAAAAATCAAACCCACACCGCCTAACGCCGTGATGAACAGAGGAAAAATCGGGATTATCATTTCACTGCTCAAATCGTTCAAGAAACTGACAACGCCCAATAGAAGTATATTTGTGCTGATTCCTTTCAGATATCTATTCTTCATTACTTCAGGTCCCAGATTTGTGCTAATAAAGTTTTGTGCATCTTATTTTTGTTTTGCTTTTTAAAAATAACCCATAACTTCAGAGTCAGATAGCATACAGCGAGGGGATATGGGATGCTCTGCTAAGAGTTTCCAGGTTGCTTCAAATGATTAACATCGTGGATGTTCCGACATAGGTAGAGAATCCAAAAAGAAGCGGGAAAAAGGAAAGAGCCCATAGCCAGGACCAGAAATGTTTCGATGACAAATACAATAAAAATCTCTTATGCCTGCCATAGCCAAATAATAATCGGCAGTAACAACACACCCATGCAATTACTCCTTCTCACGCCGAAATATACCGGGATAAGACCTATACAAGCTGCTACGAGAAGAATTAGCAATCCTAAAGCGCCAGTAAAAAGTAAAACCAGCACAGAAAGGAAAACAGCAATAGATATAAGCATCTCTCGATACGGTATTTTCACGAATAGCCGTGAAAATTGCTTCCCCACATATTTCGTGATGAAGAAAGAGAATGCAGCTCCGATTAACACCGCTATCAGCAGGTATATCAATGTCGAAGACGGAACGACTTTTTCCCATGGTTGAACCTGTAAAAGATTGCTTATTGCTATTGTTGCTCCGCTTCTTGCTCGAAAAATTAGAAATAGTGTTGCCAGGCAGAAAATTACATTCGCCGTGTTAACACTGCTTAAAGTCGTGATTACGTCCTCCGGATTCCTGTTCCTTCTTGCAAGCAACGCCATCACGGTTGCATGTGCAGAAGTGATACCAGGGAGGAAACTCACCAGGGAGCCAAAAGCCGAGCCGGAAATAACGGATTTTGCAATCTCCCCTCTCTCCATCTCCGGCTCTTCTATCCTTTGCTCTGGTATCTCCGGTGTGTAAAGCAGCGAAAATAAGATGGTTGATAGTCCGAATAAACCGGTAAGTGCGGGAAAAAGCATTGTAGAACGAAAAAAGAAAGGAGAGTACACTGGCATCTTCAGTACCACATAGCCAAACAAGCCGGATAGTAGAAATACAGAGGAAGAAAGAAGAATTGCTTGGTATACTTCCATTCTTTCATTGAAACTCTCTGTGAGAATGAGTAATGTGGATATTCCAATGAGTATATAAAGCATGTGGCTTTGAATGATTTCGTAGAATTGAAAAGAGGAAAAAGCGAAATAGAAGGGGATAAGAAAAAGGAAAGAGAAAATAACAGCGCCAAAACTGCCTATCGCAGAAAGAACCGTTGCCTCGTAGGCTCTTCCTTCCAAAAGCAAGCGGTGTGCGGGCAACAAACAAAGTGCCGTGTCCCCTTCTGGGGCTCCTATAAATGCCGCGGGTATAAAACTCAAGAAGGTGTGCGCCATCGACGCAGCGAGTATGGTAGAAGCAACAAGGACAAGTAGGTTTTCAGGGGGAACAAAGGCGGTTAAAAAATGCAGCTTCGTTAATATCACAGGGGAGAAGGAGAGGAGGATAAAGGCGACATTATTTGGGTGAAAGCCAGGAACAAGCCCTGTTATCGTGCCCAACAGCACGCCGAGCATTGAAAAAACGAGGACTAATAGTAATGGTAAGAATATTTCTATCATTGTTGGTCGTGTATCAACAACTTCTTCGTAAACGAGAGGAATATCCTCTTTAGTTCTGGAGATTTTTAATTTATAATTGACAAAAAATTAGATAGTTTTATATATGGATTGACTTTTTCTTAGAGCGAGCATGAACGCAATAGTGCGAAGGTCGAAGATAAAAGGCGAGATAATTGCGCCTCCTTCTAAAAGCTACACGCATAGAGCTATTGCAATAGCTTCGCTGGGAGAAACAAGCGATATTTTTTATCCCCTTATTTCCGAGGATACAAAAGCTACAATTAACGCCGCTAAATGCTTAGGTGCTGTTATAGAATACGATAAGAAATTGCAAAAAATAACGATAGAAGGCACAGAAGGGAAACCGAGAACACCTGAAGACGTGATAAACGCCGAAAACTCTGGCACCACTCTAAGATTCTTCACTGCTATTTCTTCATTATGCGAAGGTGCTGCGGTTCTAACTGGTGATTCATCCTTAAGAAAGCGACCAAATTCACCTTTACTGGAATCCTTGAATAATCTCGGTTCAGAGGCTTTTTCGACAAAAGGAGATGGAACTGCGCCAATAGTAGTAAAAGGCAAGCTAAAAGGCGGTGAAACAACCATGGATGCTTCCATCAGCTCTCAATTCATCTCCGCATTGCTTATTGCATGCCCTCTCGCGGAGAAAAATTCTCATATTGTCGCGAGAAATCTTACCTCTGTGCCTTATATGGTAATGACTGCTGAGATATTAGAGAAAGCAGGGGTAGAAATCCCTTTTTCTCGCTTCCATGATAACCATTATTCCTTTCTAGTAGAGGGAGGGAGAAGATACGAGTTACGAGAGTTTACCGTTCCCGGGGATTTTTCATCTTCGTCCTATCTATTGGCAGCCGCTGCGCTCACGGATTCTGAATTAAAAGTAAGCAATTTGTTCCCTTCTGCTCAGGGCGATTCCAGAATAGTGGGCATATTGAATGAGATGGGAGCGGACATAAGATGGGATAAGGAAAGAGGTATTGTAGAAGTAAAAGGAGCAAAAGGAACTGGAGTGAGAGGTATAAAAGTGGATATGCGAGAGAACCCGGATTTGGTACCCACAATCGCGGTATTAGGCGCTGTGGCGGAAGGCACGACTGAAATAACAGGAGTTGCTCATCTGAGATATAAAGAGGCGGATAGGTTGCGTGTTCTGACGGAGGAGCTGAGGAAGATGGGTGCGAGAGTAGAAGAGAAGGAAGATGGGTTGTTAATAGAAGGTAGTAAAGGAGGAGAGTTAAAAGCAGCAAAGGTGTATTCGCATGATGACCATAGATTGGCAATGGCTTTGTGTATTGCTGCTCTTTCCGCCAGCGGAGAAACAGTTATAGAGAGTGCAGAGTGTGCTAAAGTTTCCTATCCCTCTTTCTTTGAGGATATACGCAATTTGGGCGCGGATATAGATATAAAAAACTACGAGATATCAGGATAGATGTGCCTCGAAACGAAAAGTTTATCAGAGGGAAAGAATAAACATTAAGTAAGGGGTTGCAAAAAAGTTTTGGCACTATGAAAGGCAAGGACGCTACAATAATAAGCGTTTCGTTTTTTCGTGATGATAAAGGAATAAGAATATGTTAGAGGCAGGTGCTTTTAATGTAAAGGACGTGCTCGTGGAGATGAAAGACATATCGGACTCGATGTTAGACCTCGCTTATTCCGCAGTCCTGTATAGCAACCCAGAGATAGCGAAAGAGGTATTTAAATTAGAGGAAAAGATGCATTCGCTGTTATATAAGGTGAGAATAGCGATAATGTTAGGTGCGAGGAACTTAGAAGATGCAATAGAATTCTCTGCGATATTGCAAATGGCATCGGCAGCGGAGAAAATATCCAATGCGGCGGGAGATATAGCAAAAATAGCGGAGTCAGTGGATATAACTCGTTATCTCGACCAGGAGGATTTTGAAGAAGCGGTAATAAATGTGAGGATAAAGCCGGCATCGATCTTGAAGGACAAGACACTAAAGGAATTAAAACTCGAGACTGAAACAGGAATGGGTGTATTGGCAATAAAGAGGGGCTCTAAATGGATATATTCACCGGAGGAGAACGAGAGATTGAAGGAAGGCGACTTGATTATCACTTCCGGTCCAACAGAGGGTATCCCGGTTTTCTGCAAAATGGCAACCGGTAAGGAATACAAGGAGAAGGCGAAAGAAGTTAAAAGAGAGGAAGGTATAAAAAGAAAAAGGGTAACCGAAGAAATTGCTGACCTCATAGCAGATATGAAAAACATATCAGAGCTGATGGTTGGTCTATCTTACTCCGCGGTCATGTTTGACAGCAAGGAAATAGCAGAGGAAGTGAAAGATTTGGAAGAGTCCATGGACCGGATGAAAGATGAGCTGGAGATATCGGTGATGGAAGCAGCAAGGGGAATAACAAAAAAAAGCACTTTTGACGAGCTTAGAGGTTTGCTGCACGTTGCTATTTCTTCTGAAATAATATCAGATGCGGCGTATGAGATCGCAGACGTGGTGCTTCGAGATATTCAGTTGCACCCTGTTTTTTCGGCTTCCATAAGGGAATCGGATGAGGTAATATTAAAACTGGATGCGAGAAACGAGGGGATATTTGAGAAGAAGTTGAAGGAGTTGAATATAGAGACTCGAACTGGAATGTTTATACTGGCAATTCGAAGGAAAGATGGCAAATGGGTATACAATCCAGCAGGAGATACGAAGATAAAGAAAGGTGATTTGTTAATTATGCGAGGTCCGAAAGAAGGCGAGGAGAAGATAAAGGAGTTTGTATCTGCTCAAAATTGACAAGTTGACGACACTTGGCAGGGAACGAGTAGCCGGACTTCATTTCTCCTTTTCTTTTCTTTCTAAGAAGAGGTTTTGGTTTATCTTCTCCTCTATCACCCTATCCGAATCAATCACTGCACGTTCTGTATCGCCATAATGATCCTTTGCTTCCCTCATCTCCTCTATAAACTCATCCACTTTACCCGCGGATACCAACTCGTATAACCTGTTTGCAACCGCTAAAAATGTCTCATGTATTTTACCCATCTCAAAATTAGTCTGTATCATTGCATATAAATGCGGGTCTTGATGCAATAGCCTGCCCACGAAATCCATTATTATCTCGTACATTGGACTCATGAACTTCCTTGCGTTTTCAACATCGAAATCAAGATTTTTTAAGGTGATGCCAAAAGAAAGAAGGATAAAATGTGTTAGACCCTGGATGACCGACATTATTTCATCGTGCTCCTCTGCCGTTAAAATTTCAATTTTCGCACCATTTTTCTTGAACATCGCATCTATTTTTTCATATAAATGACCCTTTCTTAAAGGCACGAAAATAATAGTTTGACCTCGCATGCTTTTTGTCGTGGGGCCAAATAAAGGATGAGTACCAAGAATTTCCACGTCCTCATTTGTAAATCTGCCCATCGTCTCTATCGGTGCTTTTTTCACTGACGTTATGTCCATTAGTAACGACCCATCATGCATCTCCGGTCCCACACACTCTATCACGCGTCCCGTTATATTTATAGGCACGGAGACGAGCAACACATCCGTATCCACAATGTCCTCTTTTATCTCTACTTCGCCCCTCATAGCCTTTAGAATATCGACTTTTAGAGATTGAACCCCCATTTCGTCTGCTATCTCTTTTGTTCGGGGACTTTTATCCACTATCCGCACTTCAACGCTGTTTTGCTTGAAAAAAACTGCGAACCATCTGCCCATCCCTCCCGCTCCCCCTATTATCGTGACTTTCATCTTAAGGTTGCAAGGTTATGTTTCAAAACAGTGTTAATTAAAATTATAAAATACCGTCAATTCATAATTTTTGACGTGTAAGCTATTATCTTATAAAACTCGAACGAGCCACTCGCAGTGGACTCCTCCTCATACGACCATTTGGACCAAAGCCCGCGATCAGAGCCATTCGCGATATACATACTCACGCCGGCAGACACTTTACCGTTAGCCCAAGCTCCTTCCGTTTGCCCGTCTGCATATATTTTGTACTGTAAGCCTACCGGATCATCGGCTATCCCTACTTTAGCCGCAGTAGCAGTCAGCATATTAGTGCCTGCCAGTTTACTATAAGCATTCACTTCCTCGTAACTTGCCTCATTTGACTTTGAGGCGTATCCGGAATAAATAGAAGTTAGACCGATATTTTCTGTCATGTCCATAACACCCCCTTCTGTGCTATTCCCCTTGGCAGCATAATTGAAAATGGAGTTGGTTTCCAATCCCTTTACCGTGTCGAGGGAATGATACAGGGAAGAGTTAGTGCTGTTTGTACCTAAAGCGTTGAAGGAATACTGAACCTCATTTATAGACGATTTCGCTTTCGCTTCATACGAAATGACTTCGCCTTTGTAATTATCATTTGCTTTTATATCGCAGTTGCCCGTAAAATTATAAGAGAAGGAAACGTCAGCATTTACGCTACCGATAGCGGAAATTAACGTGAGTATCGCGATCATTGCTCCGATAATCGCCACTCTTCTTGTGTTCATCTTTTATCTTTATTACCTCCAATAACGCTATTCGTTTGAGAAAAAAAGAAAGGGAATGAAAAATCCCTCTATGTCCATGGCGGTGTCACATTGTAGAGAGCTGTAAAGTTGAAATCTCCAAATCGTCCTCCTACGTGGCTGGATATCTGTTCGATTGAGCGGAGAACATATTCGTTGCAACTACCGGCACAACACCCTTCGCCGTCTTTCAACCCTTCCCCTTCACTGCTTGCAGCATAAAGATTCGCGTCAAAATTCCCTTTGCCCATAGTAGTAATATCGTACGTCTGTGATCCATTATTGATCCGTCCCACTGAAGAGAAACGTCGTAATGAATCAACTCTGGCAGAGAAACCGATTGTAGATTCACTACACCCGACAAAGGTCTTATTTTCGGGTACGTTTTCTTCGATTATCACGGATGCGCCTGATTTTTCTTCTATATTTAAGCCGCGTATCCATTTTGAGGTGTTGCTCGCATATATGACGTCGGTTACTGTATTAACCTCGCGGTCTTCTACTGAGAAGTCGTGAATACAGCTTGCCGCTCTACTATTTCTCGCAGTCAAATCGAGTGAATATCGGCTTCCGACAATAGGATTGCCATGAGTATTAAAACGATAGTTTTCATCCACCGTCATCCTGCCTGTCGTATCTGCACTGTAAGAATACCTGACAGAACTACCAGAAGCGCTGCTTACTGTTGCTAATGATAGGAGAATTGCTGCTATGACCAAAAGCGCTATTTTTTTCATTTTTTCGTTTTCGCCTCCTATTATGTATTCTAATTGTACATTGCACATAAAACTTCTTTCTATTTTTATGAAAGTAAAAAATAGAGAGTTTAAGAGCACAGCAGTAGTGGAGATGCTCACTTACGGTGTCGTAATTTTTGACGTGTAAGCTATTATCTTATAAAACTCGAACGAGCCACTCGCAGTGGACTCCTCCTCATACGACCATTTGGACCAAAGCCCGCGATCAGAGCCATTCGCGATATACATACTCACGCCGGCAGACACTTTACCGTTAGCCCAAGCTCCTTCCGTTTGCCCGTCTGCATATATTTTGTACTGTAAGCCTACCGGATCATCGGCTATCCCTACTTTAGCCGCAGTAGCAGTCAGCATATTAGTGCCTGCCAGTTTACTATAAGCATTCACTTCCTCGTAACTTGCCTCATTTGACTTTGAGGCGTATCCGGAATAAATAGAAGTTAGACCGATATTTTCTGTCATGTCCATAACACCCCCTTCTGTGCTATTCCCCTTGGCAGCATAATTGAAAATGGAGTTGGTTTCCAATCCCTTTACCGTGTCGAGGGAATGATACAGGGAAGAGTTAGTGCTGTTTGTACCTAAAGCGTTGAAGGAATACTGAACCTCATTTATAGACGATTTCGCTTTCGCTTCATACGAAATGACTTCGCCTTTGTAATTATCATTTGCTTTTATATCGCAGTTGCCCGTAAAATTATAAGAGAAGGAAACGTCAGCATTTACGCTACCGATAGCGGAAATTAACGTGAGTATCGCGATCATTGCTCCGATAATCGCCACTCTTCTTGTGTTCATCTTTTATCTTTATTACCTCCAATAACGCTATTCGTTTGAGAAAAAAAGAAAGGGAATGAAAAATCCCTCTATGTCCATGGCGGTGTCACATTGTAGAGAGCTGTAAAGTTGAAATCTCCAAATCGTCCTCCTACGTGGCTGGATATCCGTTCGGTTGAGCGGAGAACATATTCGTTGCAACTGCCAGCACACCCTCCTGTGCCGTTCCTCAGTCCTTCCCCTTCACTACTTGCAGCATAAAGATTCGCGTCAAAATTCCCTTTGCCCCTTGTATCGATCTCGTATGTCTGGGACCCATCCTTGATCCACCCTTTTGTAGCGAAGCGCTGTAATGAATCAACTCTGGCAGAGAAACCGATTGTAGATTCACTACACCCGACGAAAGTCTTATTTTCACTTTCGTTTTTCTCGATTATCACGGATGCGCCTGATTTTTCTGCTATATTCAAGCCGTGTAATTTTGAGATATCACCCAAATACAGGACATCGGTTTCTGTATTGACTTCGCGGTCCTGGACTGAGAAGTCGTGAATACAGCTTGCCGCTCTACTATTTCTCGCAGTCAGGTCGAGTGAATAGCGGTTTCCGACGATAGGATTGATATGAGTACTGGAACGATAGCCCTCACTCACCATCATTCTGCCTGTCGTATCTGCACTGTAAGAATACCTGACGGAGGCGCTGCTCGCCGTCACTAACGAGAGAAGAATTGCTGCTATGACCAAAAGTACTATCTTCTTCATTTTTTTCGTTCTCACCTCCTATTACTTTTTAATGTTGGTTACATATGTTAATAACATATGCTATTGGCATATTATAATCTGAAATATAAAAAGATGAAGGGTCTTTATATAAGAACCTGAAGTCAGTACTACAAAGCTTCTCACCTCCAAACTTCCATAAGGTTCGTAAGTAATAAATAATCGAAAAAACTTTTTATTTGCATCAAAAATGTAAGATGAAGGAGGCGGTTCTGAGGAAGAAAACGGGGGGTTGATTTTTGGGGGTAAAAGGGGAGGGTGATAATGCATACGGAAGAGTATATTAAGGAGCGCAGACGGGAGAGTCTTAAGGATAGTTTTAAAAAGCGAAGAGGCAAATTGGAGATAATTATAGATATTCTTTCAGTTGCAATGAAAGAAGCAAAGAAGACAGAGATTGTATATAAGGCGAATCTTAATTTTAAAAGAGTGGGGAAGTACCTTCCTTATTTGGAGGAGAAAGGGCTTATAGAGAATATAGGCAGCGAATACAAGACGACGGAAAAGGGTAAGCAATTTTTGCGTGATTACCAGAAGATGCAAGAGCAACTAAAGTAGAATATAAATACATAATCATAATTCTAATTCTTCTTTTGTGTATATGATGAATCTATCTTTATTATAAAATAATGGGAAATATTGTAGATGATGATTTGTGTACCTCATCTTTACAATCCCCAGATAACGTTCTAATATATTCCTTTCCCTCTTGAACTCCAGATGTATTATCGCGTCAGCAAGAAACTCCTCCACACCATATTTTCCGAATCTATTATCTCCTTGATACATTTCAGAAATCAAAAAGCTCGTTATTCCCGTTTCTCTCAGCCAGTCAAAGAAAAGATGGACCTCACTACGAGGGTTTTTAATGGTTGTTAAGGAGTATAATGCATTAAGAGGGTCTATTGCTATTAAATCATATTCCTCTCTCTTTAAGAGGTCTTCCACGTAATACTTAACCTTTTTTATCGAATTATGCTCAAATCTCATGTCCACTCCTACCGCCTTATCAATCCCCTTTTGGTCCACGATAGTCAATTTTTCGCTTTCTTCTGTCAGTCCCAGCGTTTCCATCTGTTTCTTTAAACCCTGTACCTCCTGTTCTAACGTTATATACAGTCCCTTTAAGTTACTCTCCACTGCGTTTTTATATAAAATGCTGTACGTCAAAGAACTTTTCATACAGCCTGCCACGCCACAAATCAATGAAATCGTACCTTTTGGAATTCCTCCTTCTAATCGCTTATCCAATCTTTCTACATATGTTTTTATCCTTTCCATTTTAGTCGCTCTAATATAAAATGAGTTACATATAAATATAAACGAGGAGGGTGGTTATACTGTAACGG
>JAPDIG010000020.1:0-4067 GCA_025966525.1 Candidatus Methanophagales archaeon
CGCTATTCTTAACAACGCCTTTGCTTTCTCTAAATCCTTACATGCTACGTGCAATATCGGCGATTGCGATAATAGCCATATTTCTCTTCCCTTCGTAATTTCCTCACGCCATTTTAGCTTTATCGCTGCTAGCACCTCCTCCTTCGTCACTGAACGATGCCACTTACCGATAAACTTCGCTTCTCGCTTTGCCCCTATCTCCGGGATAGAAATCAAAACGATTCTGCCAGAGCAACTGCTCGTGGTAAAGAAATCGTCAAAGTTGTTTATCCTGTTTATTATCGGGGCTATTTCTTCATCTGCTCCTCTTATCCGCAACCTCACAAGTGCTCTCTCCTTCTGTGCTTCAAATGTCAACGCCAAAGATTCGCTCGTTTTATCCATCTTTTCTTCATCCCTTCCACAAATAACAATTTGAAATGTATGAGGAATATGAGACGATAGAGGAAGCGGAGATAATAGCGAAGGAGAGAGAGCTGGGGGTGTAATATCGCGGTCAAATGCAAACAATTTCAATTCAAGAAAAAGTTTACCATCTCTCGCCCTTCCTCTGACTCGAATAGCGGCAGTTCCCATAGCTGAACTATTTTGTAGCGAGTAGCAGTAACTTTCTTCTCTGCTTTTGGATTATATCCTTCTTTTTCATACCTCTGCTTAGCGATTAAAATACCCCTTCGTTGCCATTTTGGCGTTTCATTCAGGTTTATTCCCATGTGAAAAAGCATCTCATGCACATCCTCTGCCTTCATCCCCTTCAACCGCTTTTCTGCTTCCCTTTCGCTCAGTCCTTCTCTTCTCAGCCCATAATACCCATACGCATTGATATGGTTTCGCCATGCTTCTGCTTGACGCTGTGTAAGATATTCCAGAACATCTTCTTCCCGGCAAACCGGGATTACCCTTGCGTCAAACGCGATAGCCTCTTTAAAATCCAACACGATGCTTAAAGCACTTGCCAAAAAGCCTGCAATTACTGAATCCAGTTTTTCTATTCTTCCTTCAAAAGGGACATGCTCGAAAAAAAAACTTGTCTCGTCAGAGAAGATATAAGCAAGTTTGGGGTTGAATCCACTATTCTCGAAGAAGATTTCCACTGCTTCCGCCATACCTCGTGCAAATCTCTTGTCGTAAGGTTTCTCAAATTTGCTGCGTAAGACACGCTTGAAACCTCTTCCGTCTGCACGCACTATCAAAGGAGGAATAGCTTTTATCTCTGCATATATCTCCCTATTCCTGCCCTTATCTTTGTATCTCTCCCGGTTCTGGCCCTTCATCCCAATTTTCTCTCGTGAGTAAAAAGGTCTCTTGTGAGATCTTGTGTTTCTTTACTCTCTTCTCTCTTCCTCTTCGTCCTTCTCCTTCTCTGCTACCCTTCTCCTCACATGCTTTATCAGCACTATGTCTCCAATCGCCGTTACCCACCGGTAGGGAATAACCACGCCTCTCTTCTTGCCCAAATCAAAAACGTTTGGATTTATGTTCTTCACTGCCAGCCCTGATATTCTCTTCTCTCTTATATCTACGCTCACATCCTCTATCTTACCGACATATACACCTCTATCTGTGTATATATCCTGCCCATATAAGGAAGACAATTCTATTTCCATAATGCTATTTATGAAAAGAAGTCATATATATAACTAACTGGATTGATGAAGGAAAAGATGCGAACATCTATACAAGTGGGTACGCTTATCGGCATACCAATACGATTGCATTTTACTTTTTTGTTTATCTTGCCACTGATCGTTATGATGTTTGCACATGGACCTACGTTAAGTATAGGCCCCAATTCACCTGTATACTCTTTAATTGTGTCATTATTTGCAAAAGACCCTACGAAGCCTATCCCACTGCCTCTGGGCTTGGGCGATCTCAGAATATCTTCTTTTCTCCGTTATTCTTTATCCTCCGTAGCTGCTTTCCTTTTCTTCGTCTCTTTATTACTTCACGAAATGTCTCATTCGTACGTTGCGATGAAATTTGGGACGAAAATACACAGCATTACGCTTTTCATCTTCGGTGGCTTGGCGATGATGGAGGACATACCAAAGAGCCCGGAGAAGGAGTGGAGGATAGCAATTGCAGGACCTTTGATGAGCTTTGCACTTGGCGGCGTATTTCTTTCCTCTTTCTGGGGCATAAAAGCATTGAATTTCGCTCTTCAACGCCCGGTTGCGATAGTAGTGTTTATGCTCGGACTTCTTAATGTGGTATTAGCTACATTCAACCTATTACCTGCCTTTCCAATGGATGGTGGTCGAGTTTTAAGAGCTTTTCTTGCGAAGAGAATGTCTTTTCTAAAAGCAACGAAGAGAGCTGTGTTAATAGGAAAAACATTTGCTGTTATAATGGCGATAGCGGGGATTATTGCAGACCCTTTCATGTTTATTTTAACTGGTGAGCGCGTAACGAACATTTGGATTCCTTTAATTGCTATTTTCCTATACATTGCAGCAACGGAAGAAGAAGCAGCTACTACCACTTTTACTGCATTAGAGGGAATAAAAGTAAAAAATATAATGCGAACAGAGGGAACAAGCGTACCGGAGGATATGCTAATCTCAGAGCTGGCAAATAAGATGCTCGATGAGAAAACCGCAGAATATGCGGTAGTTAGTGAAAGTGGCGAGTTAAAAGGGTTTATAACGTTTGATGAAATAAAAAAGATGTCAGTCGAGCAGCGCTACTTTTTGAAGGTTTCTGACGTAATGAGTTCATTCGATAGCATTAGCGACATTATATATGAAGAGGAAGGGGCAACAGAGGCGCTGAAAAGAATGATCAAACACCGGAGAAATGTTCTGGCAGTGAAAGAGACAATGAGTGGGAACTTCGTGGGAATCATAACAAGAAGAGATTTAGCGCTTTTCATGGATATGTTGAAAGGGAGTGTGTGAAATAATGCAAAATGTCGCCGTCAGGCGAGTTGCTCCTTTTATCGTTCCTGAGATCCTTATCACTCTTATGCCGATTCTTGCTTCATTCACCGTATGGATACAAGCTAATGCAGCTCTTACTTCCTCTACTTTGTCATGCGCACATCTCAAGATACCTACACCCATGTCTTTCTTCTTTTCATATCCTATCAGCCATATCCTGCTTTCGCTTGCCCCTACATCTCCATAGAGAGAGTAAATAGAGTTCTTTATCTCTTCCAACAACTCTCGCTTGTTTATTTCTCGTTCGCTTATTACCTCAAACACAAGATACCTTTTCCTTTCGCGAAGAGAAGGTGGCAAAAGCAACAATGCAAAAAGCAAAACGTAAAATTTTGTATAATTTTGACTTTTGCACTTTGCACTTTTCTTTTTCATATTATCTCCACTTCCGTCTCCTTTTTCCATTTCTTCTCTAGTACGCCTTCTGGAATAGCACTTAGAGCGTGTTCCGCCTCTTCTTTTTTCATTCCAAATAGTGATGCCAGGGCAATCATCTCTCTTGGTGCTCTTAAATCGTATTTAGACTGGGCATTGCTGGTTAATATTGCCGGGGCTTTGTATTTTCTCACCAGCTTCAAATTCTGTCGCATCTTCCAGAGGATTCGCGCTCTATCACTCCTTCTGCTTTGAATTATTGCATTGAGGTTGAAGTCTATGGCAACACCATTTTCAGCGGCATATCTCACCAGTACGTGGCTCAATTCTCCTTCTCCTTTTTCACCGCATGGATGTGCTAATAGATCCACCCTGGAATCTTTTAATGCCGCTTCGTTTATTTCCTCCGCGCCACCATGAACCGCTAACAAGGACACTTCTCCATAGTGAAGTTTTATCTTTCTTTTCAATTCGGAAACCGACTTTGTCCTTATCTCTACACCACGGAAAATAAAATTTGAGATCAAGGGGGGTATCACCTCCTTTCCCTTCTCGGTATCATCGTGGTTTGTTATCGCGATGCCCGCATATCCATATCTTTTTGCGATTCGAAACATATCATCCACTGGTATATCGGTTTCAGGATATGCATGCACGTTGAGGTCGAAGAAATTGGGCATTCTTTTTTAGGATTGTTTTTCTGATCCCCTCCTCCTCAGCACCAGATACGTCACGACTAATAAGCCTGTA
>JAPDIG010000020.1:4167-20111 GCA_025966525.1 Candidatus Methanophagales archaeon
ACGACTAATAAGCCTGTAATAGCGAGAACCGCTTCGAATCCTGATGGTGTTGGTGTTAGAGGAGGTGAAGAAACCGGCATGATCCACCAGACATGCGCATGACAGTGACCAACAGGGTGTTGCCAAGCAGCATAGACTGATTCTTGAGGTGGTAATTTTAGTGTGATGGTTGTAGGAATGCAACTAATGTTCCCCTTCCATGAAAGCCCCTTTTCTGATTCCTCAAATTTGTTGTCAATAAAATCCAATCCTAAAGGTGTTAAAAGCCATTTAAACGTAGCACGATAACTGTCATCGCTTTTCGTTATCGCCCCATGCACATCACATTTTAAAACAGTCGCTTTTCTTGCTTCGTCAAATTCTACATCTGCATCAACGGCATATTCTCCTCGTTCACCATATCGCGATAAACTGTCAGCGAACTTTTCGAGTAGAGTGGATTTAAAATCATTCTCATCCTCAAGAATCGCTGAAAATTCGCTCTCATTCCAGAAAGATTGCCGCTGGTAATGAATGATTGCACCTTCCACTTCTACCATAATATTCTCTTTAAGCAATCCCATTTCAGGAACAACTGCTGCACTGATACTGAAGAGTAGTACAACACCGACACAAATCGCTACGAGAGCAATCCCAAATTCAGGGTTTTTGTGTTTCATTTTTGTCACTGCACTAATTGATATAAAAAGAATATTTAATTAAAAATGAAGGATAATTAAACGATGGAAGATAAAAGAATAGAAGCGATTTTATTCGACCTTGACGGCGTACTGATAAACTCGTTCGAAAGCTGGTATCAAGCGTTTAACGCAATGCTAATGGCGTACAGGAAGGAAGAGATGAGCAGAGAAGAGTTTACAGAGAAATGCTGGGGTCCTGACCTGAAACATAATTTAGATGCGTTAAATTTGAGTAAAGAAGCGGGGAAGTATTGCATTAACGAGCAATTGAAGTTAATAGAGCTTATAGAGCCATTTCCAGGTGTAAAAGAGGTTTTGAACCGATTGAGGGAAGAGTATAAGCTTAAAGTTGGGCTGGTTACGAATACACCAAAAAAGAATGTTTACCTGATATTGGAGCACTTCCATCTATTTAACTATTTTGACGTGATTGTTACCGGGGATGACGTGAAAAGGGGGAAGCCAGATGCTGAGATTGTAATAGAGGCATGTGAGCGATTAAGAACAAAGCCCGGAAATGTGATACTCGTGGGAGATACCGAAATTGATTTCCTGGCTGGCAAATCTGCTGGTTGTGCTGTTATAGGTGTGGGGGCGAAATCAGCAGGTGATATGCACATAGAGAACCTTTCTGAATTATTCACGATTTTGGATAAAAAACATGGATAAAAAAATTCGCACATCTGTCCCTGCTAAGGTGATACTGTTTGGAGAGCATTTTGTGGTGTATGGGAAGCAAGCATTAGCCACTGCTATAAACAGGCGACTTACGGTGGAGGTATCGAGCAAAGAAAAAAAAGGATACCATGTAAAAATAGAGAATATACCTACTTTTGGCCTGGAAATGGATTTAGAGCTTGGAAAAGAGGTGGGGAACGAAAAAGGAAAGGCACTGCTATATAAGGATTATGACATCGCAACAAAAGCAATTGCGTATGTCAGGGAATCAATACGATATCTCGAAGAGAAGTACGGAATAGGAGATGAAGGAGTAGAAATAGAAATAAAGTCGCAGATACCTCTTTCTGCGGGGTTGGGCTCTTCAGCAGCGACCTGTGTTGCTACCATCGCAGCGCTCAAGGAATTTTTTGGTGTAGGTGGTGATTTAGAAGCGATAACTGAGGATGCACATAGTGTCGAACTCACAGTCCAGGGAGCTGCCAGTCCTGTTGATACTGCAATTTCAACTTATGGCGGGTATGTGTCGGTAGATAAAGGGGGGGTGAAGAGATTGCAGTTGGCTGAGCTAAATTTTATCGTAGGATGCGTTGGCAGCATACCTTTGAGCATGGGGATGGATGTGAAAAAGTTTTCTGAGATGAATCTAAAGACAAAGAAAATTGTAGGAGATGTTAAGGCGCGAAAAGAAATGTTTAAAAGCATATTTGATTATATTTGCGCAGCGTCCGATGAAATAACGGCACAGGCAATTAGGGCGATAGAGGATGAAGATTTCGTGAAATTAGGGGTGTTGATGAATATAAATCATGGTTTGCTGGATGCGATAGGCGTGGTTCCGAGACGATTGAGCGAACTCGTAAAGATGTCGCAAGCGTTAGATGCCTTGGGTGCTAAGGTGACAGGCGCGGGTGGATTGGATGAGATGGGTGGTGTGGGCTCTGTTTTAGTGCTGCCGGGTGAGTCTGGAGACAGGATAAAAACAGCGATGGAGATTGCGGGTGCGCTTGTGATGGATGTGAAGACAGGCGGAAAAGGGCTGAGGATAGATACTGTCTTTTGATTTTTAACTTTATTTTCGCTTATAATTAAATTATAGAACTAAAAATGGGAAAAGTATACCTCGTTGGTGCCGGACCAGGAGACCCAGAACTATTAAGTCTGAAGGCATACAAGCTTATTAAAGAGGCTGACGTGATATTAGTTGACAATTTAGTTTTAGATGTGAAAAAGACGATACCAGAGGGTAAAAAGGTTATTGACACTGGTAAAACAGCGGAGAAACACAAGTTTTCTCAGGATGCGATAAACATGCTCATGGTGGATCTGTCGGTGAAATACGATAAGGTTGTGCGGTTGAAAGGCGGGGACCCTTTTATTTTTGGTAGAGGAGGAGAAGAATCGGTGTTTCTTAAGGAGCACGGTGTTGATTTTGAAGTAGTGCCGGGAATAAGTTCCGCGATTGCAGTTCCGACTTCTTTCTCTATCCCTCTCACCTTCCGGGGCATTTCTTCTTCTGTTACCGTAATTACGGGGCATGAGATGGAGGAGAAAGAAGAAAACATTAACTGGGAAGCGATTGCAAATTTAAAAGGTACACTTGTCATATTGATGGGTGTAGGGAACCTTGCAAAAAATGTTGAGCAACTTTTGAAGCATGCATTGCGTGCAGAAACACCTGTTGCGGTGATTGAAAAAGGATTTACCGAAGATGCGAGGATTGTAGTTGGAACACTTGGGAAAATAGTGGAATTAGCAGACAAAGAGAAAGTGAAGCCGCCTGCGGTGATTGTGGTGGGCGATGTGGTTAATGTAAGGGAGAAGTTGGTCTAAAGTGAGAAAGAAAATAGCTGCTTTCCGACCTCAGAATGTGCTTGAACGGTCAATGGAAAAAGCGAATAGATATGGCTTTGATTTCTTCGGGTTCCCTATTTTTGAACTTGTGGAGAGGAAAGAGGCATTGAAGGAGATAGAAGATGTCTTTGAGGAGGGGGTGGACATAGTCGTTTTCACAAGCCTAAATGGCGTAAAGAAATCATTTAGCATCTGTGAAGGCGAGATTGACTTGAAAAAAAATCTTTCTGCTGTCAATCTCGCCGCGATTGGTCCGGTTACGAAAAAAGAGCTTGAGAAACGAGGTGTGAGAGTTGATTTTATGCCTGAGGAATACAGTGCAAAAGGACTTATGAGACTACTGGAGGATAGAAGTAGGATAGAAATAGAAAATAAAAAAATCGTTTTTCTACGAAGTTCTGAAGGAACTCAGGATATCCTGGACTTTTTACGTGGAAAGGGTGCTTCTGTGAAGGACATACCGGTGTATAAAGTGAAAATAAAGGATTCAGAGGATGAGAAAGAGCTTTTTTTGGAGTTATTCACTTATAAACCTGATTATATTGTATTCACGAGTTCTTTAACATTTAAAACATTTTTGACGCTTACCCGGAAATTTGGACTGGAAGAGAAGATTTTTGTGGTTTTAAAACACGCGAAAATTGTTGCTATTGGTGATTTGACCGCCGAGACCATTCGTGAAGAAGGCATGAAAGTGGATTTGGTTGCCGGAAAAAGCACATTTGAGGATGTTTTGAAGGAGATAAAGGGATGAAAAATGGAAATCGAGAACACCTATTGCGAAGCATTTGAAGGATTATTTGCAAGAATATGCATAACTGCGAAAGACGAGAATAGATTGAAGCGAGCAGCTTACGGCGCCACTGCGTTGCCATCTACGGTCTTCGGCGAAGCCGAGGGGGGGATAGAGAAGTGGCTGAACGAGCACGAAACGCCTGACGGCAGAAAAGGAGCAATGGTTCAACTATGGGTGAATTACAATAAAGGTGACGATGCCGCAAAAAAACTGGAATTTGAAATATCGAAACGAATACGGCAGGGAATACTGGTAGTACCTACGACGTCGGTCTTCAATGCTCTCACTTCTGATTTTGGTTCAGAGGGACTAATTGACACCCTGGATAGAATAGGGCACTGCGGCGATGGCTACGAAACAATAGAGCAAAGGTTTGGAAGGGAAGTAATAGTAGTGCCGATAATGATGGGCGAATTTCTCGTGGAACGTTTTTTAGGTTATAAGAAAGGAGTAATGGGCGGAAACTTATGGTTTTTATGTACGAATTTAGAAGCGGCGTTAGACGCGGGTGAAAAGGCAATCCATGCAATAAACAGAATAGAAGGTGCAATCACTCCTTTTGATATTTGCGCAGCGGGCTCTAAACCGGAGACAAACTATCCCGAGATAGGTCCCACGACAAATCATCCCTATTGCCCAACGTTAAGGCATAAAATAAGCGGCTCGAAAGTCCCGGAAGGTGTAAATTTTATTCCCGAGATTGTTATAAATGGTGTTTCACTTGACGTGGTAAAAGAAGCGATGAAAGCCGCAATGGATAGCGTAAGGGATATCGAAGGATTGGTGAAAATATCCGCAGGGAATTATGGAGGGAAATTAGGGAAGTATAGGGTGTTTTTGAGGGGTATAAAGGAATTCTTGAACGTCTGAATTTTATTTGCCAACCTTTATAAAAAGGTATCTTAAAACTTTCAAAGGCGAGAGGAAAAAGAGGGGTAAAAGCGAAGAGATGCGAAGAAGAAGGAAGACCAATCCACAGCTTAATAAGCTAATAGGAGATTTAAAGAGGATTGCGAGAGAGAACAGCGCACCGTTATGGAAAGATATAGCGAAGCGATTAGAGAAACCGAGAAGAAATTACGCTGCGGTAAATCTGAGCAAAATAAACAGATATTCCGCTCCGAATGATACCATTTTAGTTCCAGGGAAGGTGCTGAGCAGTGGGACGATTGAGAAGCCGGTCACCGTTGCGGCATTGGGTTTCAGTAAAAAGGCGTTTGAGAAAATCTGCAAGTGCGAAGAAGGTGCAGAGAAAGGGGCGGGGAAGTGCATAAGCATCGAGGAGTTGGTAAAAAATAACCCAAAAGGGTCTGGTGTGAAGATTATCGTTTAATAAAAATTTTTAGAAAAAAGTTTTATCAAAAAAGAAAAAACAGTGGCAATGGGCGAGGAAATGGAAATAATAGATGGTAAAGGTCTCATTTTGGGGCGATTGGCGAGTGAAGTTGCGAAGCATTTGCTAAAAGAAAAAGGGAAGAAAATAGCGATTGTCAATGCAGAGCACGTGGTAATAAGCGGCTCCAAAGAGACCGTATTTAGGGAGTACAAAGCGAGAAAAAACCGAGGGTCAAAAGAGCAGGGACCTTTCTTCCCTACGATGCCGGATAGAATAGTGAAACGCACAGTAAGGGGTATGCTTCCCTATAAACGTGCGAGGGGCAGGGACGCTCTTTCAAGATTGCGTGTTTATCTCGGCATACCTGAAGAATACGAAAAGGAGAAGAGGGTAAAAGTGGAATATGCAAATGCAGAAAGATTATCACTCGCTAAATATGTAACCTTAGGGGAGGTGAGTGAAAAGTTAGGATGGGTACCAAAGCGAAGGTAAAGAAGATAGTGACTCAGGTGGGGAAGAGGAAGACGGCGGTTGCACGAGTGACCATACAAAAGAAGGAAGGAGAGAGTAAAGGTCTTGTGAGAATAAACAAAAAGCCTCTGGAAATAATAGAACAGGAAGTGGTAAGAGCAAAAATATCTGAACCTTTATTTATCGCTTCTCAGCTTCCTGATGTTGCCGCTGACGTTGAGGGCATCGAGGTGGACGTAAATGTGAAAGGAGGCGGCTTTATGGGGCAGGCAGAGGCAGCTCGAACTGCTATTGCGCGTGGATTGGTCGATTGGACAGGGAATGAAAAACTGAAGGAAACATATCTTGGCTATGATCGAAGCTTGTTAGTCAGCGATACGAGGCAGAAGGAGCCGAAGAAGTTTGGTGCAAAAGGTGCAAGAGCGCATAGGCAAAAGTCTTATCGGTAAAGGCAAAATGATTCCAATTAGATGTTTTACATGCGGAAGAGTGATATCAGACGTGTGGGAGGAGTATAAGGAGCGGGTAAAGCACGAGGAACCGGGAAAAGTACTGGACGACCTGGGGGTAAAAAGATATTGTTGCCGGAGAATGCTTCTAACGCATGCAGAGATGATAGATGAGATAGCACCGTATGAATAAACAACAAGGGGGTTGTAGGGTAGCTTGGACTATCCTTCGGCGTTCGGGACGCCGAGACCTGAGTTCAAATCTCAGCAACCCCATTTCCTCAAGTATAATATAAGGGTTAAAGGTCGATCTTCTTGGAAGAAAAGAGAGAGAAATACACGAAATACGAAAAAGCTCGCATCATAGGTGCAAGAGCATTACAGATAGCAGCCGGTGCACCTGTGCTTATAAAAACAGATGAAATAGACCCCATAGAGATAGCTATCGAGGAATTTGAGAAAGGAGTTATCCCAATAACCGTGAAGAGAGATAAATAAAATTCATTCGATCAACAGCAACCCGAAGAAAGTTACTCTTTCATAAGGCGATGTGCGCACTTCGAGTTCATAACCCACCTTCCTCACAGTCTTATACACATCAATTCCGCACGCTTCCATTGAAGGTCTTGCGCGATCCTGATGCTCACAAAACCTCTTTGATGCCGAGTCTAACACAAAACCCGTTCTCTCTGGCAGGCAATCACTACAATAGGAACAAGGGAGTGCACCCATTGCTAATGCCTTGTAATATCCGGATAGAAAGGCATGTCTTTCTAATTCAAACATCGTTTCATGCATCTTCAATATCGCATTCCATAAGAAATGATGAATATGCGCAGGAGGAACCCCCGCATTCGGCTGCACGTCTTCAAATCTTGCGATAAGCGCTTTTTCATATCCATGTATGAGCTTTCTCGTCTCTTCTGGCGTTGGTGTATAAGGCGGGCAGGTAAGATGCTTGCCGTATGCTCTACATCCATACCTGCATTTCCAGCGCACCCAATCCGCCACTTCGATTTCATCCGCGGGAATAAGCTTGAAATCATCATGTATATCTTTTAATTCTTGTAAAAGCGTGTCTAAGCTTTTTTTCATTTCTCTCACTTCTTTTCTTCATTTAGTTTGACATGATGATTATACTTCTCACACCACATATAACTCCATTTCATTTAGCTCATCCTCAAATTCGTCTTCTGTGGTCACGATAAAATCACGTAAGCTTCCGCTCATGAAATCGTAACTATCCCTTAGCATCTCTATCGTAGCTCGTTCTTTACTCGCCGGCGTAACAATAAAGAGAACAACTCCATTTAATGGGAACATTTTCCTGTCCGAGCCTGGCATCCGAGCTAAACATAAATTCGCCATGTCCACAACAGCGACATCTCCAAGTACCGTCTTCGGCGCATCGTCTTTTTCTATCGTCACAATTATTTGTATACTGCCTTTTTTGATACCCACAAGGTCAACATCAGCTAAAGCGAATTTTTCTCCGCCGTGTTCACGATAAATCCGGGCGTTCTCTTTTCCTTCGTGCAACGCATTTACCGTATATCCAAGATTTTTTAAAATCTTTATACACTTCTCCTTTATCTCACCATACTTAATCTCAGGCATATCTAATCACCTTATTTTTCCCTATCTCATCTCTTTTGCAAGCCTTACTAATTCCTCCATAAATTTTACTCTTTCCTTCACATCTTCTAAAATCAGCCTCGCTTCATGAAAACCCTCAACATGCAAAGTCCATGCATGGTCCCAGAAGTTGATTATCTCGGGTCTTATTTCAGAAACCCGTCTTACTGCACTGAATAGCCGTGTCGTAGTCCATCTACACCTTTTCCCCGCCTCCTCATCTTCCCTTTCCTGTCCTTTCTCCATTATAGAAAATATCATATTGACCTTTGTTTCATATGCTAATATATATTCTGATGCCTCCTTCGCTAAACTTAACTTCATATCGTGCGAAAGTTTCCCCTTTTTTCCAAGTTCCTCAATTACCGCATCGTATCTCGCTGGATTTACGATAACTGCAACATGTTCAAAATTCTTTATCCCTGAGCGAAGCATTGCAACACCACCAATGTCCATACTATTCAGCGGATTTCCACTTGAGAAGTCTAAATCTAAAGGTATAAGATTCACGGCAACAATTCCTATCTCCGCAGTTGCGATACCCGCGTGAATTCGTGGATGCAGGGTTTTTACCTTGCCGCCGAGCATTGCGTGAAATCCTGTGAACGCTGATACTTTTGTCACCGCAATTCCGGCTTTCAAAATTTCTTTTGCCGTGCCTTCAGTTGCGATTACTTCTATTCCAAGCTCATTTAGAGCTCTTGCGAATTCTATTACATTGTCCTTGTTGAACACGCTTATCAGTGCCTTCATCCCTTTATCTTCCCTTCAAGCCATCCTATCTTCACTTCTCTCAACTCTTTTTCACCAAATTCCGGAACATACGGTTTTATATCTATCAGAGGCGTGCCATCAATTGCATCTATACCCTCAACCCTCAATTTATTCCCTTCCCTTTCAATTAACCTCACCACAGAAATCCCAATTGGATTCGGTCTATGTGGCGACCGCGTGGTGAATAAACCATGCAGTTCAGTATCCCAGGGAGTTCTTACGAGAAGCGAATAACCCTTTGATTTATGCAGCCAATACATGACAATAAGATGAGAAAATCCTTCTACATCCTTTAAACCCCCCTCATATTCCTTGAAGACCTCTATCTCAGCAATCTGCCCGGATTTGTATGCTTGACAGGGGCATTCTCTCGATTTTTTATATGGCGTGTGAATTACGCCGATTTGCTTCAGTTCCATTTTAAAAGTTTTAAAGAAAACAGTTGATTTAAAAGATATCCACTTCCGATACGCAATTAGGACACACTACCTTCTTTTTCACTTTTTCTCCTGTTATTCCAGGGGTTGTTATGCCTTTTATCCGATGTGCAGGATGCGTATCCTCTATGGTTATCTCTATCGAGCAAGTTTTACACAGTGGAACGCCACAGACACTACACTCCTCTGTTGCCTCTCTTTCTTTACAGATACCACAAAGCTTTGTCATTTTCCCTATTACTATACTATTAACACCGTTTTCAATATTTTAAATACAAATACAAAAGTACACAAAGGCAAGTAATTATAGATAGAATTGGAATAGAAATGAACGCCGGTTAAGATGCAAGTGCCCGTACGATCTTGCTTAGAATGGATAGAAGAATACAAACCAGGGAGAATGGTAAAAGGAGCGATAAAGCTGAGTTCCAATGAAAATCCTTTAGGACCAAGTCCAAGGGCAATAAGAGAGATTGTTAAGAGCATAGAAGAAGGGACACTGAACCTGAGCCTGTATCCCTGGGAAGGTGAGGAGGAAGAGCTCAGGGACGAGATTTTAAGGTATATCGGTTTCGGTACTCGTATGAAAAAAGAGAATATCGCAGTAGGTGCCGGGGTAGATGGTGTTTTGGACACGCTTGTTAAAATGTTTATAGAAAGTGGCAATGAAGCGATAATACCTGTTCCCACGTTTTCTCTATACGAGTCGCTTGTAAAAATAGCCGGAGGTATACCGAGATATGTAAAAAGGGAAAGGGGGGAAGAGCACTTCAACATACCTGTCAAGAGATTGACCGCCACGTGTAACGAAAAAACGAAGATAATTTTCATCTCTTCGCCTAACAATCCAACTGGGAATTGTGTACCAGTGGACAGAATGCGTGATCTCATAGAATCAGTGCCAGGGGTAATGGTCGTTATAGATGAAGCGTATGTGGAATTTGCAGATTCGTCATTGGTGAACCTGGTGACGGAATATGATAATGTCCTCGTATTAAGAACCTTCTCAAAGGCGTTTGGCCTCGCCGGATTACGAGTGGGCTATGCGGTAATACCTGAATGGCTTGCAAACCATTATAAGAAAGTTTCTATGCCTTTCTCCGTTAACAGCGTTGCTATAACCGCGGCGATTGCTGCATTACGAGATAAAGAGCATTTGCGCAGGAGTGTAGAGTTGGTGCAACATGAGAGACAGTTTTTGATAGAAAATTTGCAGCGGTTCTTCAAAGTGTATCCTTCTGAAGCTAATTTCGTGTTCGTGGACGTTTCACCTGCGAAATCGTATGAGGTGTACGATGCGCTGATGAAGAGAGGGATAATAGTAAGAGATTGTTCTACATTTAGAGGTGCTGGAGATTCTTTCATCAGGATTACTGTTGGTACCAGGGAGCAGAATGAAAAGGTTGTTGAGGCATTAAATTAAATTAAACTAATGGTAAGTGAAAAGATATTTCAATGTTCAAAATTCCAGAGACGCACCCCAGATATGAGTCGTTAATGAAGCGGGAGAAGCTCGTAGAGGGTATAGAAGCGGGAATAACAAGCAAGCAGGGGTTAATCGCGCATGGAAGGGGTGAAGCATTTGATTATTTGATTGGTGAGAAAACTTTAGATTCCGCGAGAAGAGCAACAGAATTTGCCGCTTCTTTATTGCTTGCCGCAAAGAAGCCTGTGATTTCTGTGAACGGAAATGTTGCAGCATTAGCGGCAAGAGAGGTAATTGAGTTGAGCAATTTGATAAATGCACCCTTAGAGGTGAATATCTTTTACAGGTCCGAAGAGAGAGTGAGGAAAATAAAGGAGCACTTAGAGAAGCAAGGAGCCGAAGTTGAAAAGGTGCTTGGTGATAAACCAAATGCAAGAATTCCGGGAATAGAGCATGCGCGTGCAAGAGTTGACCGTGAAGGGATTTATAGTGCAGATGTGGTTCTTGCTCCTCTGGAAGATGGTGATAGATGCGAGGCACTTGTCGAGATGGGAAAAAAGGTGATAACAATTGATTTGAATCCTCTATCAAGAACTTCCAGACATGCGACTGTAAGCATTGTGGATGATGTGGAAAGAGCATTAAAGAACCTTATTTCAGTGATTAGAGAGAAGAGGGGAGAAAAGGGAGTGGAATTAGCCCCTACCTCGGGAGAGTACGATAACAAAGAAAATCTGAGAGAAGTCATTAAAGAAATCGTGAACAGGCTAAAAGAAAAGGATTTAATTTAAAATACGATGGGTGGCATAATTATACTGTGATGAAAAACAATAACCGAAATCTGAACCTCGGTATTGAGACCTACGTAACTATTTTTGAAGATGCGTATAAAAAGAACCTGGAGGGAAGAGAGCCGGATACGCTTTATAAGCCGATAATTGACCTCTTGGGAAGGGGAGGGAAAAGGTTAAGACCTTCTTTATGTCTCATGGCTTGCGAGTTAGCGGGAGGCGAGATAAAAAAGGCGATGCCAACTGCGATAGGTATTGAGTTCTTCCATAATTTCTCGTTAGCTCACGATGATATAGAGGACAATAGCCCGCTGAGACGCGGAGAACCAGCTTTGCACGTAAAATATGGAGTTCCTATTGCGGTGAACGCTGGTGATGGGCTATACGCTTTGTGTTACGAAGCGCTGAAAGAGAACAAGGGTTTGTTGGGTGTGGAGCGAGCTTGGAAGATATTTGAAGAGCTTGCAGAGCTTTGTGTTGTGCTTGCAGAGGGGCAAGCGATGGACCTTGCCTTTAAGGATGGAAGGAGGATGAGCGAATCGGAAGTAATAGAGACGCTCAGGAAAAAGACTGCGAAGCTATTTGCAGTTTCCGCCAAATGCGGTGCTATCGCTGGTGGTGCACCGTATGACACAGCAGAGGATTTAGGCAGCGCCTGGGAGGATATAGGAATTGCCTTCCAGATAAGAGATGACATTCTTAACGTGGTAGGGGAAGAGGAGAAATACGGGAAGAGGATAGGGGAGGATATTGCGGAAGGAAAACCCACTTTACTTCTCATTAACTGTTTGGAGCACTGTGAAGCTCGAGAAAAAGAAAAGATTTATGAATGTTTTCGTAATTACGATAAAGCAAAAATAGAAGAAGTCGTTAATTTGTTCAGGAAGTATGGATCAATAGATTATTCTGAGGAAATAGCGATGCGATACCTGCGCGGGGGAACAGATAAGATAAGAAGAATAAATATAAAAGATGAAGCGGAAGGTAAAAGCAAAAAAGGAGAGGAGATAAAAGAGAAGATGGTGGCTCTGGCGGAATATTTTGTGGAGAGAGAAAGGTAAAAAGAGGGGATAAGAGAAGAAATGGAAAGGAATAAGGATAAGAGATTCGGGAGAGGCGCAAACGCATGCAGGCGATGTGGCAGGAGACGTGGATTAATTCGTAGATACGGGATTTATCTGTGCAGACAGTGCTTTAGGGAGATAGCAAGGGAGGTAGGGTTTAAGAAGTATAACTAAAACCTTTTCTTAGAAAGAAAACCAAAAGAAGAGAGGTTAAATATATAGGGATGATAAATAATAGGAGAGAAAAAAATGTCGCTAAACGACCCGCTTGCAGATGCTCTTTCGCATATAAAGAATACAGAAAGAGTTGGGAAGATGGAATGTGAGATAAAGCCGGCTTCAAAGCTAATAGGGAACGTGCTGGGAGTAATGCAAGAAGAGGGTTATATAGACGAGTTTGAATTTGTAGAAGATGGAAAAGCGGGGCTTTTCAAGGTAAAGCTTCGCGGTAAGATAAACAATTGCAATGCGATAAAGCCGAGATTTTATGTCCGTGCGAAGGAATACGAGAAATGGGAGAAGAGGTTTTTACCTGCAAGAGATTTTGGCGTGTTGATAGTTACGACCCCGAAGGGTGTAATGGCACATCAAAAAGCAATTGAAGTTGGGATAGGCGGGCAATTGCTGGCTTTTGTGTATTAAATCAAACCTTTTAGAAAAAGGTTTAATCCAAAAACAAAAAAATTTTATCTCATGTTTAAGACCATTAAAGGCATGGCAGAAGCAGAAAGAATAAAGAAGGATATAGCGCTTTTTGAAGAGAGTATGGTCGAACTGGATTCGTCATTACTGGATAATGATGAGGCAGAGGTGGTGGACCTCGCAAAGAGCTATTATGAGGATACGAAGTATTATTTTGAAAAAGAGGATTATTTTACTGCTTTTGGATGCATAAACTACGCACATGGGCTGTTAGATGGGATAAAGAAGAGCAAAGGGATTTGAGATCAAACCACCATGGCAAACATATACCAAATAACAAACCCAAGTATCGCACCCGAATTAAGAAAAGGCAGCCCTGCATGTGGTTTTCCCCTGCCTGCAATCCTGCTCAGCACGGCATAACCCGCTAAAGTTCCCATTAGCGTGCCCAACGCAGGCGCCACACTGGCATAATTTACAAATGCGGATACAACCAGCATAGAAGGGATAATCGCATCGCCGAGTCCCATGAAAAACGCTTCTTCCATCTCAGTCTTACCTCCTTCTTGGTCTTTACCTCGCAGTAAAGAGAAACTTCGCTTCCTCGGCAGGACAAAAAGAACTGGTACCCGCAAATCAACAATAGACTCTGCTAATGACACCATGTGCTTCGTCTTGTAAACCGCAATTGCATCATACATCGCTAATATTATCATCAATAGCAGAACCGGAAGTATGCCCAGTGAAATACCAAATATCGCCGCCGCTCCTCCTCCTATTATCAAACCAGTTGCATCGAGGACATACCACTCTGGATATTTATACAATAGAAGGGTAAGCGCGAGTGTGCTAACTAATGGAATATGATCATAAGGAACGAGCACCGTCATCACGTAGTATATCGTTACAGCTACTGCTGCAAGCATCACGAAATAAACAAGCCTTTTTCCTCCAAATCTGAGTACGATAAGAATGAGTGCGGTGAAACCTATAATGAGAATGAAAAAATAGGCAGGATTCCATATTGACTCAGGATTTTGAAATGCCTTTATGCCAGAAGCTTCAAATGGCGTTGCAAGCATTAATGCAATTGCCGCTGTAAGCACGATAAAAAGTCCCATTCCTATGCATAAAGCAACACTCATCTCTTCTCCTTTTCCTTCCTCGTTCATTGTGTTTTGTTAAGAATATAATCATTTCATTATATTTCTTTTCAGAAATAGAGCCAATCTTTTGCTATCTCTGTCTTTTTTTATCATAATATCCGTTTTTAGCACATCCACACCGGTATTCACCGGGCATTTGTCGTTCTTATCGATGACCAGCACATCTAAGAACTCCTCGTAATACTTTAACACACCGTAAGGTGATACTTCAAATCCTTTTGCGCGCATAAATTTCCCTGCAGGACCACTCACTGCTTCGGTGCCAATAATTGGTGAAATCGCTGCCACGATTTTCCACCTTAGAAGTTCCTTTATCCCCCTCAAAGCGAGAATAGGTCCGATGCTGGTTATCGGATTGCTCGGTCCTATGAGTACCAGAGCGTCTGATTCCTTCTCCAGTACCTGTATAACTGCTTCTGACGGTTTTGCCTTCTCTATCCCTTCAAAAGTGACATCGAAAACATCCGGCTCACCCTTTTGTGCCACCCAGAACTCCTGAAAATGGAGTTCGCCTTCCGATGTAAGAATCATCGTGCTTACAATCGCGGGCTCGTCAGTCATTGGCAGTATCCTTATCTTATCATGAATGCCAAAGCTTCGTGCAAGTACAGCAGTCGTTTCAGTCAGGCTTTTTCCTTCCCTCAGCAGCTCAGACCTGATGATATGCGTTGCTCTGTCTTTATCACCAATCATCATCGGCTCCCCGTGATTCAACCGCTTCAAAGTGTTATACGTATAAAAACTGTCATCCTTGATGCCCCACCAGGTATTCTTGTCTATTACCCCTGCTAAGGCATACAATACAGAATCTATATCAGGGCAAACTAAGTTTCCGGAAATCCAGACATCTTCCGCAGTATTTACTATTATATTCAGCTCTTCTTCCTTAAATACCTTCTTTATCCCCACCAACAGCTTTGGTGTCCCGGTACCGCCTGAAAGAATAATCATTTTATATCACACTTTTATACACTTCCAACGTCCGTTCTGCTATTTTATCCCACGTGTAGTCACGTTCAACCCTCTTTCTCGACTCTGCACCCATCTTTTTCAGGTCTTCACTCAGTATCTCTTTTATTGCGTTACCTATTTCCTTCACTGATGCGCCACAGATAATGCCATTTTCCTGGACGAAGTATTTGTTGTCACCGACATCAGTAGCAATTACAGGCAGCCCGGATGCCATCGCTTCGAGCAACGCAATTGGTTGTGCTTCGAGCTTAGAAGGTAATAAGAAAACGTCCACGCTTCGATAAAAAGAAGGCGCATCTTCGACATATCCCAAAACCTTTATTCTTTCGTCTTCCATCTTTTTTATCTTATCGTATAGCGGTCCAGTACCTGCAATTTTTAAATATAAGTTATCCAATCTCGATTCTGATGTCAATGTCTTCACTGCCTTTATCATATTTATTATATTCTTTTCAGGTGATAATCTACCAAGATAGCCTATGCAGACACCCTTTTCCCTCTTAACACTTGCCTTTTCATCTTCTTCCAATGGATAAAAACGAGTTATATCCACTCCATTTGGTATAACCACTGTTTCAGTTCCGTTGCCGTTACCATCCCAGTCGTAGCCAGAGCTATATCTACGAATATCGGCTGCTATTTCTGCACTCACTGATATAAACTTCTTTGAACGACCAGCGTATAAGGAAGCAAGTGTGGCGATAAGTAATTTTGCAAACTCCCCTCCCAGGCAATCTCCGGCAGGGATATGGAAGGTGTTGACGAGGCTGTGT
>JAPDIG010000021.1:0-11003 GCA_025966525.1 Candidatus Methanophagales archaeon
TTATCGGTGTATGACTGGATAGTATGTCTGACTTGGGGATAACTCTGGGGAGTAGTATATCTTCAGTGCATTACCAATCAATTTGGAGAGGATACAATTTCTACTTGAAACGCTCTTGTTAAACAGTAAAAAGAAAAATGAGTACAGGAATAAAAAAAGCCTCTTTCGCTTTGATCTGCGGCATTATATTAACATTTTTATTTGCGTTGTCACTATATATCAGAGTTGCTATTCCGTATAATACCGTTTTTATTGACTCATTCGTGAGGTTTGTCGGATACGACCCTTGGTATAAGATGCGACTTGTTGAAAATACACTGCATCACTTCCCGCATCGCATCTACTTTGATCCTTTCACCGCTTATCCTCATGGTGCCTACAACCCTTTCGGGGCTCCGCTATTTGATCTCTCGCTTGCTTTCATCATATGGGTGATAGGACTTGGGAATCCTCTCTCTACTTTGGGTCAGCATGGAATAGAAGTGATAGGTGCGTGTTACCCTGCAGTTTTGGGTGCTCTTACTGTTTTCCCCGTGTATTTCATTGGAAAAGAATTATATAGCAAAAATGCTGGGCTTCTTTCCGCTGCTCTTGTCGCTATCCTTCCGGGTCCATTCTTGAGTTGTTCTCTGTTAGGGTTTACAGACCATCATGCTATGGAGACGCTTTTCAGCACGAGTGCTATGTTTTTCTTTATTCTTGCGGTGAAGAGTGCGAGGGAAAAAGAAATAGGATTTTTAAGAAAAGAATGGCATTCGCTGAGAAAGCCAATGATTTATTCCTCCTTAGCGGGATTTTTCATCGCGTCGTATTTCCTCGCTTGGTTAGGTGCTCCCCTTTTCATCTTCATCTTGATTATATACTCGTTGGTTCAGCATATCGCGGATCATCTTAGAGGGAAAAAGACAGATTATCTATGCATCATTAGCATGCCGGTTTTCATCATACCCTTAATTATGATAGCTCCTGCGCGCTATTTCGGCTTTCTGTCTGATTTCCATCCTATCTCTCTTCTTCTCGGTATAATCGTATTTCTTTTCTTAACTGCACTCTCTCTTTCGATGCGAGCACTTAAAAAATTAAAACCTTACGGGTATCCTATTGCAATTTTGGCAATCGGTATAACATCCGTTGTCCTTTTAAAGTTTTTCGACCCATTATTATACACAACGCTAACAGGGCCGCTTCTATTCGTATTCGCACCTTCAAGGAGTTATCTAACCATAGCTGAGGTTCAACCTATGGGCTGGAACGATATCTGGAATTGGTTCACCACTTCATTCTTTCTCGCTTTCGCTGCTCTCGCATTGATTTGTTATAACATCGCGAGGAAATGGCGAGCAGAAGAGATTTTTATTGTGGTATGGAGCGCAGTGATGCTTTTTGCTTGTTTCAGCCAGAGCAGATTTGCAGCTTATTATGCCGTTAATGTTGCTATTCTGTCTGGTTTCTTCTCATGGCAGATTATCGCGTTTGTTGCGTTTAGAGGAGAAGAAAGGGAAGTAAAGAAAAAAGTGATAAAAGCGGGAAGCAAGCGGAAAAGGGAATTGCAAGGAGCACAAAAAAGTAACAGTAAGTTTTTGCGTGCTGATATTATCTTCACTTCCATCGTTATCGGCTTCGTTGTCTTTTATCTTCCTTTAAATGAGTCATTAGCAACGTCAAAGCACGGTGGCGCCAGTGGTCCACCAGACGATTGGTATGAATCGCTTTCATGGATGCGAGAAAATACACCTGACCCGGGTGTTGATTATTATGCCTTGTATCCCCATGAAAGAAGGGATTATACCTATCCGGAATCCGCATATTCGGTGATGAGCTGGTGGGACTACGGTCATTGGATCACTCGCATCGCACATAGGATCCCTGTTGCTAATAATTTTCAACAGGGTATAGGAGGACCTTACCAGGGAAATAGTCCCGGTACTTGCACTTTCTTTATTGCGAAGAACGAAACAGAAGCGAATAAGGTTGCGGATGCACTTGGCGTGAGATACGTAGTAACTGACTCCATGATGGTAGATGCAATGAAATTCCACATTAATGATAAATACGGGGCAATCGCATTGTGGGCAAATGAGACGCCGGGTTGTGAGATGTACCCGACTGAAAGAGGAATAGCGTTTAAAATGGATGAAAAGTACTTCAACACGATGGTAACAAGACTGCACATGTTCGATGGCAGAGAGATAATATACAAAGGGCAATACATTGGAAAATCATCCGCTATTATGCCTTTCCACACGAAACCACTGCGTCATTACCGATTGGTGTATGAGTCCTCCAAATATGTATTTCCTCATGTTGTTCTAAATGCCACAACAGAAGACGTGCGGGCATGGAGATGTTATCGCGGGATGAATTACACCGCGAAATTGTTGGCACTTGAGGAGGAGCTTCATCGTGGCTTTCGAGTACCCGAAAAGCCTGAGCTGTTCAGATGGACTCCTCCTTTCATTTCTCCTGTGAGCTTTGTAAAGGTGTTTGAATACGTGAAAGGGGCGAGGATAGAAGGGAGTGCTCCTGGTGGTTCCATAGTTGCGATAGTGACAAATATAACCACAAACCAGGGAAGAGAATTTATATACTCACAAACCGCTATATCTAACGGCTCATACGAGTTCGTTGTGCCGTATTCAACAACAGGACCGGTAGAAGGAGGCACAAATTATGAAGTCCTCGCTACTACTTATAAAATAAGAGCCGGGCATATAGAAAATGAGACGATAGTATGGGATATAGAGAAGGAAGTGGTGGTCAACGAAAAAGAAGTGATAGAAGGGAAAACTGTAAGGGTGGATCTATCAGTAAAACCCTGACTCAACACGGTAAAAAGGACCGAGAAAATATCGAAAAGCTAACCAGATTAGAGGAGGAGTAAAAAGTCAGAACAAAATGCATGGGGAGTATAAACAATGCATAGTGATCAGAGAAGATTTAAAGCTGTCACGGGGTAAAGCAGCAGTACAAGCTGCTCATGCTTCGGTATTAAGCTATGAACTTGCTGCGATACGGGATAGGAAGAAATGGAAGGAGCAGGGGCAGAAGAAAGTCGCGCTGAAAGTGAACAACCTCGAGGAGTTATATAAATTAGAGAAGGAAGCGAAGAAGCTTGGACTGCCGGTTGCTATCGTGGAAGATGCAGGTTTGACGGAAATCCCGCCGGGAACGGTGACTGCAATAGGAATAGGACCCGCGGATGCAGAAACAATGGATAAGGTTACAAAGCATCTGGAGTTATTGTAACGTCTAAAGAAGATTCAACACCGCTTTTATCAACCCAACCGGTCCAGTCATCATCATATCGCCTGCGGGAGCAGAGAAAATGCCAAGCCCCTTCATTTTCGCCCTCTTTGGTCCTGTCAGTGAAATTATCTCAGGTTGATTCTCACCTATTACCAATGCTCCGTGTCCGCCATCGTCAAAAACCTCTTTAAAGGTTATAGTTCCCTGCGAAAGTTTGTCTATGTAGTACCGGAGTTTTTGTTTATCGATGAGTTTTGTATGGTGCTCAAAGACACCCGCTATTTGTTTACCATTCATGGACATCGCAATTGTATGTGCATTGCCAACATTTATGCAAATACGATGCTCTTTTTCTTTCACTCTTTCATCTTCAAGCGAGCCTAAGACCGCCGCAGGTCCCGTATCCATCAAAAGGATATGCCCTCCATACCATCTTTTCAGTGAATGAAATATCGAGTGCATCCTGCTAAGATCTTCCGGTACACCATCAAGAAATGCAAATGATTCTATTCCGCCGCCCACTTTATCCGCGATTAAACGAAACCTGTTTTCTCTATCTGTAATGCCTGGAGGTGCTACACCGTGGTCCTGAACTGCTATTGCGATTACGTCAAAAGATTTGGGCAGACCGAAGGAAGAAAGAAACGGCAAAAGTCCGAGATTTAAATCGGAGATTCTTATCGGCTTCGCTTTTTCACTCATGCTCTCTACTTCATCCTCAGATATAAGCTCTATTCCATAATTTTTAACCGTTTCCAAATCGTCTCTGAGTGTTCTTGCAGCTATTTCGGTCATATAAACCCTGTATTTCTTGAGATGCTCAAGCACAGCACGCGTGAAGGGTCCGCCGCCCATGATGTCACCAAAGATTACCAGATCCTCCTTTGATCTCTTTATTTCGGTAGCGAAGAAGCGAGTAGGAGAAGGTAAAACGAGCTTGTATGCATTATCGAATCCTCCTTCTTCGTCATAGACCATTATGTCCTGCGTTCCAGCTCCGATGTCTATGGCAAGTATATGCATTTTTTGCATGCAAAAGCATAACGCGTCTTTCCCGCATCACGCACGAAATTACCAAATATCATAAGAATCTACTCGTTATTAATTGTTCATATTTATAATTCCGGTATGGTATGGTGTCAACCTCGCCGCGAGCGTAGCCTTCGTGCCATCCTTCAGGTACGGGCATCTCGGCATACAAACGCTGTCGCCACGCCTCGAGCAGAGTTCGATGGCGCCCCCTGAAATCGGCTGCACACATGACCTTGTGCCCCGTAATGAATGACAACTTATCCAGCCACCGACACCCACTCACGGAGCGCATCAAATGATGGTCAAGAATTAAAGTATTAACCTCATGAGCAAGTCGCACTGCATTAAACCATGCCATTTTGCGTTGTCGTGGTGAAAGATGCGGCAAGTACAGAGGAGGTCCAGAAGCCAGTACAATCGTTGGTTGCCAGGAGAGGATGTGGGACACTGCATCGTCATCGAGCAGTTGGATGTCTGAAGCATGCACGAATACTTCTTTTCCTTCTTCGATTCTTGTCATCATTACATCGCCGCGGTGTTCACTCCTCTCTCCATGCGGAACAGGAAGAGAAAAAGACAAAAACCCGTCATTCTGCCCTTCGGCATTCGGCAGCTCGTTGTCCAGGGCTAGGCGTAAGGACTGTAATCGGTGCGTCATGTTTTGAGAAAGCCCATGAGGTCCTTTAGCCCAGAACCGGATTTTTCGTGCTCGTGCCTGGCATAATGCAGCCACCTCTCGCGCTGGCATCTGAAATGGATTTGCATCAACTAAGGGGACGTGGTCGCCATGGAAATGGCTGAATACGACATCAGTTGCGTCTTCCAATGCCGACAGGATTTCCTGACGGACTGTTTCGCCAACTGCTACCTGCAAAGGATGAGGAAGCAGTCCATGACGGTTGTAGCCCAGTGCTAATCCCGGGTCAATGACTATCTTCCTTTCTTTTGCTTCTACCACACAGCTCAGACCGCGAACGCCTAAGGACTCGGTGCCAAGTATTTCAATTTTCATTTCCTTTCATTTCCTTTTGATCACTCTTTCCCCAGAAACTGTTTTGATTGGGAGGGTAGATAAGGGGACCTGCCCGTTATTGTATTAGTCTCTCAAAGACCATTATTGCAGTAATTAAATCCTCAAAAGCAACGCCAGTAGATTTGAAGAATGTTATGTCATCCTCGCTTATCCTACCCTTTGCTTTCCCAAGCAATACGTCTCCCAAAGGAATCAAATCTTCTTCTTTTACCACACCCTTTTTCAAGCCCTGATATATCTCACCCGAATGCATGCACTGCGACAAGTCGTCAATGAATATCCTGGCTTTTTTTAGCACCTCCGGGTCGAATTCTATCTTCGCTTTTGAGTCAGCGCCGACTCCGTTCAGATGCATACCCGAAGTTATCAATTCAGGAAAAATAAAAGGTTCCGTGGCTGTGGTTACCGTTGTAACTATGTCAGAACTGACAGCCTCTTTTAGACTAACGACAGCTATATCAATACCAAGTTCGGGTTCATATCTCTTTTTAAATTTTCTTGCTTGTTGTTCTGTGATATTAAACACCTTTATTCTATCAATGGAAGGTCTTACAGTCATTATAGCCTTAGCCTGGTAAGGAGCTTGTTTTCCCGTGCCTATTATGCCAAGCGTTTTGCAATCCGTCCTCGACAACGCCTCGGTAGCAATACCGGTAGCAGCTCCGGTTCTATAAGCAGTCATCTCCTCAGCCTGCATTATCGCCACCAATTGCTGTGTTTCAACATCCCTGAGCAAATATTCACCCAACACCGTGGGTAAGCCGAGTTTTTTATTCCCGGGCGCAGTGGTAACAATCTTAACGCCGCAATAATTGGGATTATATTTCGGCAGGTACGCCGGCATGCATCTCATATCAGACACTCCTGTATCAATAAGCAGCTTCTCAGGCACCGCAATCTGTCCTGAAGAGCTTTGCTCAAAACCTTTTTTGAGCTCAGAAATGAAGGACTTCCATCCTAAGCCCTCTATTGTTTCTTTTAGTTCTTCATCTGTTATAAGAAAGGCATCCAGCTCTTCTATCCTTTTCATTGTTCTTTATCGCATCAAACGCCACATTTGAATCAAGATTTTTCTCATGGTTTTTTACCCCGCTTTCAACTTCAACAACGTATCACCGAATTCCGAAGGAATAATACCAGTAGCACCCATCGTTTTTGGGTGGAGGTCAATTTCAAGCACTGCGTGGTCATGCCCCAGCCATCTTAACGGCTCAATTGTTCTTGGACCGTTAGTAATCGAAAATATCTCCATTTTTACACTGTCCTTTTCCAGGGGCACTGCATGCGGAATGCCCAGCAAAACTGCGAAATCGTAATCAGAATAAAATTCGTTGATCAAATCCGCAGCTTTCTCACCTGCAACCGGGTATTCATCCAACCCGCCGATTATATGGTCTATGTTGATACCATCGGCGGCTAATTCATCCAGAATCTTTTTCGAATATCCACGAATCTTCTTTAAGCCCACTTCCGTATCAAGATTAGCAATATTGACAATTTGCGAAGAATCTGCAACTCTATTCACCGCTCTTAAAATGTCGGCAAACATAAAAGCAGTCTCTTTCTTCGCATTTAAAACGCATACTCCTTTCTTACCCAGGTCGATAAGCTCAAGCAGTCTGTTTGCAACGTCTATTTTGGAATCACCTTTAGATGGCGGTATATAACTTTTGCTGGCTGCACCAACTTCTTTTTCTAGCCTCGTTGCCGCTTCAAGCATTCTCTTCTGCCGTTCAAACTCCTCACTACTGATTATACCAGATTTATAAGCAGATTCCAGAGTTAGGATTACGCCCACGGTGTTGTCCCGGTACCCTGCATGCACGTTTACTGCTATCACCTTGCATTTTGCTCCTACTCCGCTATCTTCCACTGCCTGATGCAGGTCTTCGCCTATTATCATACTCGAACAGGTGCCCACCACACCCATTAATTCAGGATGAAACATCTCTTCCGCTTTTCTCAGCACACTTACCAGCGAGTCATGCCCGCCGAACACAAAATTGCTCTCGTTCATCGCCGAGGTTAATACGTGCATCCCATCTTCTTCAAGCAGTCTGCTGTGTTTGAAACTACATCCTGCGGGACCATGCATAACAGCAACGTCCACATCCAAATCGCGTAGCGTATAAAGAGCAGCTACAATTGCACTTGGTCTGGGATGCAGTATCATCTCTATTTCCATTTCATCACTCATGCTTTTGTCATCCTCCTTTTATAAAAAGTTTTTATTATAAAATTTAGGCATTTTATATTTATACTACTTCCCTCCTCCTCCTTTCATGAAGAAAGTATTTTTAGGAGATAACAAAAGTTAAAATGAAAGAACAAGCAAGACAAAAGTTTGGAGAACTCGTTGACCGATTCAGGTATAATCTTAAAGTTTATAAAAAATCAACATATAACGAAACACAGGTAAGACGAGAATTCATTGACCCCTTCTTTGAAGCGCTGGACTGGGACGTGAGCAATAAACAGGGCTATGCAGAGCAATACAAAGAGGTTGTTCACGAAGATGCAATAAAAGTCGGGCGTTCAACAAGAGCACCGGATTACAGTTTCAGAATCGGCGGTCAGAGAAAGTTCTTTGTGGAAGCGAAGAAACCAGCGGTAAACATAAAAGAGGACGTCAGCCCGTCTTACCAACTGAGACGGTATGCGTGGAGTGCAAAACTGCCATTGTCGGCCGTAACGGATTTCGAGGAGTTATCGGTTTTCGACTGCCAGATAAAACCCAATCCAAATGACAAACCCGGCGTGGGGAGAATTGCATATTATACGTTTGACGAATATCTCGATAAGTTTGATGAGATACTCAATACCAGTACTTCCGAATACCCCTACTTCCGAATGATAAAAATCTGTAAACTGCAGCTTTATACAAGTATAAATGACTTTAAAGCATCAATTTAACAATATTTTAGTTGAATTCAACTTTTCTTCACTTATTTTACAAAAGAGTTGTTTTTATGCCGTTTTTACGCAATAATTTCCATTTGGAACTACCCTCTTTCGGAAAAAATAGCGATTCGCGAGGCTGGAAACAGAATTATTGCAAATACTGATTTTGAAAACCGATACTTTCTGAGCTCACTCTATGCGATATACCCAAAATCCGCTGAAAACGAGCTTAGTTTGTTGTACCTTTTGGGAATACTGAATTCTAGACTTGCGACGTATTACGTAACACTAATTGCCTTTAATCTTACGAAAGGTGCTTTTACAAAAGTAAGAACGAACCAATTGGCAAGACTCCCTATTCGTCCTATTGACTTCTCAAACCCAACAGAAAAAGCGCAGCACGAAAAACTCGTAGCTTTGGTAGATAGCATGCTCGAACACCAGAAGAAATTCCACGGGGCGAGAACGGAGCGAGATAAAGAGCTCTACGAACGGCAGATAAAGATTGTGGATGCGCAAATTGACAGGCTGGTGTATGATTTGTATGGGCTGACGGAGGAAGGTGGCGGTGAAGGTGGTAGATGTGCGTTAAGAACAGTAGTTCCGAACAGAAAAATAGGATAGGAAAGTTTTTATATTCAAAGGAAGAATAGTTTCATGGAGAAGATAAAATGGAAACGAAATTGAAACTGCCTCACGAAATAATCACGATTTGTAAAGTCAGAGAAAGCGAATTAGATGCGTTTTTAAAGCGTGCGATAGCAATAGAGCTGTTTAGGGAGGGGTTGGTTTCCATAGGCAAGGCATCGGAAATAGCGGAAGTTTCAAGGAACGAGATGATGGATTTGCTGGGTGAGAGGAGAATTCCCATACATTATACCGTGGAAGACCTGGAAGAGGATGTCAAAACCTTACGAAGAATTAAACAAGGATGATATGATTATAGTTTCAAATGCAGGACCACTAATTGCTTTAGCAAGAATTGGCAAGTTAGATTTACTCAAGCAGTTTACGCAAATTTACATATCAAATGAAGTATATGAGCAAGTTGTTCTAAAAGGTGAAGGTAAACCCGGTTCAACCGAAGTGAAAGACTCCGATTGGTTCATAACTAAAGAGGTTAAGAATACGCTTGCTGTGGAATCATTAACCATCGAGTTAGAAAAGGGAGAAGCAGAGGCAATAATCCTGGCTTTGGAGTTAAATGCCGACTTAGTCTTAATAGATGAATCTATTGCAAGGGATATAGCAAAGTCTCGAGGATTAGAGGTTATTGGAACTGTTGGAATTTTAGCAGAGGCGTATGAAAACGGCTTAATAAAAGATTTGAAAAAGTCTTTGGATGATTTGAGAAGCAAGAAGGTTTGGATATCCGAAAAAGTTTATAATAGGGCGCTGAGTGGAATAAAAAGGAAATAATCACGAGACGAGAATGGGACGAGATAAAGAGCTTTATGAACGGCAGATAAAAGTTGTTGATGCGCAGATTGACGGGCTGGTTTATGGGTTGTATGGGCTGACGGAGGAGGAGGTGAAGGTGGTGGAAGGAGAGGTAATATAAAACTATTTTAGATATATTCTACAGCGAATCTTATGATCTCTTCCAGTACCTTTTCAACGGGTCTTTGGTTTTCAAAACGATTTCTTCTTTCTTTGATTTCTTTTGCTATGAAGTTGCCTATTTGTTCTCCAAATTCTCTTTTGTTTAAACTTGTATAATCGGGTGGTCTGCTTTCGAGGAACGTTTTCAAATTTTTATTTCCGTATCTACAATTTTTAATTTCACTTGGTGTTATATTAAATTGATAACCGTGTTTTACACCATATTCATTCAATTCATGCGATAATTCTTTGTCAGAAAAATTATCATACTCGAAACTTTTATTCCAGATGTGATATTTTACTGTGTGTTTATGAAATATATCATTTGTTTTGGCACTTGTATTCTTCTTTTTCTGTTTAATGATGCTCAAAACATCCTTCATCATTTTTTCAATCTCATCGTCAGGATCTTTAATGAACCTTTTGATCCAGCGTTCATTTCCTTCTCTGTCAAAAATAATGAAAACTTTAGTCCTTTCTGGATGGATATAATACTCTTTATCCACTTGATAAATATCAGGGGTTGAGTAATCAACTATTAGCGCCCTTGGATGCTTGTCTACCCCATGAATATTAATAATCTGTATGCCACAGCTCTCAAGAGGAATGTCCATGGCATTGGCGATTATCGGAAAAGCAACTTCTTCAGTGTCTCCCTCTACAATTAAGACGAGTCTTGGCCTTGGATTTATCCCATATTCACGTAGGAACCTCATAAGAACATCTCTATCGACATAATTCAACTCTTTGCCATAAACTCGTATGACCCCACATCCTTTCATAGTATCATCTAAACTTCCTGTTTCTAATTGCTTTTTGCCTGTTAAATCTTCTAATAATAAAGCTAACATATCGGAGATAAGATAGAAATCTTGTGCCAATAGTGCTTTTCCTCTAAGTTTTTGTCTTTTATCATATTTAATGTACTTGATCAGGTCATACCAAGCTCTCAAAGGATCAATATACAGTCCGTCTCTTCCAATAGAACCTCTATACTCGTCAATCTCTTCCGCTTCTAAACTTAAAGCACTAACAATCTCTTTTGGTATAACCTTTTTCTGAAGGTCATACCATCTTTCCCCAGTTACTATTTCCCCAGTTACTATAATGTGCCCTGGTTGTTTAACAAGCGGCAGATATTTATTTTGAATAAAAAGCAGGAGTTCAACAAACTTCTCATGTTTTTTTG
>JAPDIG010000021.1:11103-20093 GCA_025966525.1 Candidatus Methanophagales archaeon
TTTCCCCAGTTACTATAATGTGCCCTGGTTGTTTAACAAGCGGCAGATATTTATTTTGAATAAAAAGCAGGAGTTCAACAAACTTCTCATGTTTTTTTGAATCTTTTCTCAACTTTCCCAGATAATCGCTCATATATTTTTCCCGTTCTCGGATGGTTAGTACTAATTCGTCATTGTTCTGAGGAATGTTAAAAGGGGATAGTCTTAATCCAACTTCTAATACCTTCTTCAAAAAATAAATCTGATATGGGTGATAATAGCTGTGGACAATTTCTTCTCGATACCTCTCTCTTTTTTCATAATAATTAGCCCAAGGAACAAATCCTTTTTGGCGAGGATCAATTACACGGCCATTTTCATATAATTCTTTCAGGTCGGTAGTATTATTTACATAGTAACCGTCTACTCGCATTATAGGTCTGAAAAGCCCTTCCCTTTCTATATCCTCCAAATATCCTCTATTAACATTCAAGCCCCTTTCTTTACAATAACCAATGAATTTGTTGACTTCTAAAGGAAAATTTTGATAAAATGCCTCTTGAAGGATTAGTTCTTTTACGTTCATATTTCTAAGTAGGACTCTTGTTTATTTATTTTTTACCTTTATTTGTACACGCAAGATACTCTTTTATCGTAGTTCTAATCTCGATGTTGATCGGAATGTATTCCGTCATCTTGAGCATCGGCAGATAAATTAACTAAAAGTTTTATAAGGTGCAAAGAAAAAGAGAAAGAAGGTGGTGATTGAAAGATGAACGCAAAACATGGAATATTACTGGTGGGGATTAGTCTTTTGTTATTTTTCGCCTTTGTTGGAACAGCGTCAGGAAAGATTTGGTATGTAGATGACTGTGGAGGCGCGGATTTTACAAAGATTCAGGATGCGATAAATGTAGCAAACGAAAACGATACAATCTATGTGTATAATGAACATGAAAAAAAGAAGCACTGAAACTACTAAATACTATTATCTCTGTTCATATCCACTCAGAGAAGGTAGTGTTGTTGAGAAAGGTAATTGGGGTAGAATTCTTAGAAAATATCCTAATTCCCAACTATTTGAGGAGTTGCTGATAAACAGTAGAATCTCAGGCGATGCTATCATTACTGGAGACCAAAGAACAAGAACCGTTATAATCGATCAAAAAGTTATTAGAGAACTCATATTTGAAAGAATACGCAGGATAGAGTTTCCAAAAGTTCCCAGTCGGCTCGATTGCCTATTTGTATGCAAAACCCTCGATGGTGCTAAAAGCTTCAAAAGTGAGCCTGGGCGAAATTTGGACCTAATATATGAAGTGGAACCGACCGATGTCAACTCTCGAATGCTTGAAACTGATTGGTCATGGATCAATCCCATAATAGATAAGACCATACACGAGGTAGAAGAAGCTGCGAGGAACTATTGGCGTGGAGAGATTCTTGATCCACGTAAAAGAGAACTTCTTTGGAATTGCGGAGTTAGAATATTGCATAAAGTTGATGTATAGATTTTTCTGCTGCCCTACGGGGATATATCGTAATTCACTACGGTACGGATTGGCTGGTACTTCAAGAACGCAAGAAGGAACTTAAAATGCACGAAAAAGAATTGTATCCGGCGGTGGAAAAATTCTTGAAGACCCGAAAGAATTGTCCTTCGAAATACGTTGGAAGTGAATTATCGCTGAAGTGAGGAAAAACCAGCCTCAGAGCAGAAGGGGTTCGGAGTATCAAAGTCAAATCAGGGTGAACAGATTATTTATTTATGTGAAGGAAAAAAAGGAACTGAAACGCCGGAGTTTCGGCAAAGTAGTTGGCGAAGCCGTAGAACTCGTATTCTACCCTTTATTGCTTCATTTCCTTGTGTTAATCTCGTGAGATCTCGTGGTTTGGTTTTGGATTTTGGTGCTTGGAGCTTGTGATTTTTGAGGGACATTCACCTCCACGTCTTCACATTAGAAACAATTACAAAACCTTCTTCCGAATCGTTAACGGCTTTTTCCAGAGCCGCATCTAAACCATCAGAAAAAAACACGTTCTCACCTTCTATTTTATCTCTGAACTTCTCACCTACAACTATTATCTCAACGAAATCCGATGCTACATTCTTAACTACCTTTTTCAGTTCCTCCAGGTCCACACCCTCACACACATATTGTGACTCCTCCCCAACAATCAAAATCATCTTTTCTGAATACCGCCTTGCCATCGCGGTTATCTCATCAAGGAACTTCAATTTTGTGCCTGAATTGGAATTATCAATTAAAAACCGCCCTTTTAGCTTCTCCAGTTTCATCCTGCCCTTCACCGCTGAAATATTAGTATTGACCTCTTCTGGTGGAATGCCAAGGCTCAAAACAGCGCAAAAAGCCGCTTCCAGAGAATTCATGTAATATTCACCGTAGAACAAATCAAAAGATTTGAATGCGATTTCGCCACTTATAAAATCACCATTTATGGTCCCCAGTCGGTTAAAAATGACTTTGTTTTCCCTTTCATTTATCCACAGGTTGTTATCTTTGTTGCCAAAGGTATTCGCTCCCACGTCTCCATCGGTTATTAATAAGCCTGGATGAACTACGATACTCCTGTTTTTGCTTTCGTAGTTTTTTAATGATGCTTTTTTTACCGCGGAAGCATCTTTTGTGCCTCCTGCAACTCTGTAATCCGCTTCTAAGCTCGTTATTACGCCTACATCGCCTGCCCCAGTTAAACCGAGTGAGACTTCAAACACCGCTATATCTGGATTCAAATTCTTTTCCCTCACTATGCTCATCACTTTTAACACATTCGCAGGCGTACCGCCTAACCTGGGAAATTGTACCTCTTTTTCTGCCGATTTGAACCTTGTGACCGAACTGGTATGTGAAAGAACCCTAAATTTGTCTTTCAACAACTGGCATATCAGCTCGCAGACTGCGGTCTTTCCAACCGTACCCGTTACTTCCACTACTTTTATATCTGCGAAAAGTTTTTTTAAGCGGGCAATCTCTTTTACCGCTTCGTGGTGATTCATAAAGGGTATCTCCTGCTCTAAAGCATGTTTTATAACCTCAAAGTTCGGATTCAGGTGAACTGGAGCAATAACCAGGTCGTAATCCAGCACTTTTGAAAAGGTCTGATGGTATGGGTCGAAAACCTCTGCCTGTTTCTCAAGTTCTTTTAGCTCTTCGGCAATGACTTCTGCCCCGTGAATAGGGTCCAAAACCAATATCCTGGATGCTTCTTTTATGTTCATTTCCCGGGTTTTCTCTTCTTCATTATATAACTCCTATTATTTATAAAGTCATGCGTCAATAGCATCCTTTTGAATTGAGGAATTGGAAAGGAAGAACACGAAATGAAGGTCTTGTTGACATCTCCTTATTACCCTCCACATATAGGTGGGATTGAAATTCACACCGCGAACATTGCAAGAGGGATGGGGGAAAAGGGACATGAAGTTGAGGTAGTGACATCGACAGGAAGTGATGAACGTGTAAATGTAAAGGTTACAACCATACCATGCTTACGAATACCTTATTCACCCATCCCGCTTAAATTCCCTGACGTAAAAGGGGATATCTTTCATTCACACATACCCTCTCCCTTTTTTGCCAGGACGGTGATGAAAAAAAAATGCGACCCACATGTCATTACGTATCACAACGATGTCGTTGTCCCGCGTAGGGTGGATGGAAAGCGCATACCCGATATTGTAGCAAGATGGATTGAGAAAAAGAATGACGAGCTTGTGAGACCCATTCTGGAAAATGCGGAGGTCATAATTGCGACAACCAGGAGTTATGCGGAAACTTCTCCGGTACTGAAAGATTATTTAGATAAGGTGGAGATCATTCCCAATGCCATAAGAGTGGAGGATTTTTTACCGGGAAAAGATGCAGGAGCTCGGGATGGGATCGTTCTTTATGCAGGCAGGCTTGTCGAGTATAAAGGGCTGCCTATTTTAATCCGTGCAATGAAGAATATCCATGCAAGACTGGTGGTTTTAGGGGAAGGTGAAGACAAAATTAGATTTGAAGAACGTGCAAAAAAAATGGGTGTCAGGGTGGAATTCAGAGGTAAAGTGTCATATACAGAACTGAAGGAATGGATGCGAAGAGCACGTGTGCTTGTTTTACCGGCACAATCCAGGCTTGAGGCGTTTGGTATTGTTCTGCTTGAGGCAATGGCATGCAATACGCCGGTCATCGCATCAAATATTCCCGGTGTTGGAGAAATTGCGAGGAATGGAGGTCTGGTGTTTGAAGACGAAGAGGAACTTGTCCAGGATATTACGCGAATACTGGAAGATGATGCGCTTGCAACAAAGCTGGGTAGGCGAGGAAGATGTAATGTGGAGCAGAAATATAACTGGGAATCGGTACTTGATAAAATTGAAAAGCTCTATAAAGTAGAATAACCAGTGAGAAACAATAACAATGAAAAGAATCGCGGTAATAATACCGGTCGCGGAATCAGAAGATTCGCAGGTGGTTTTAAATTCCGCACAAAAAATTACCGTATTAGACTACCCAAACCTTATTGCAAAAATAGTGTACGCCGTTGACGTTAACTCAGAGAACGATAAGCGAATTAAATTACTTAAAAAAGAGGGTGTAGAAGTCTTTTCGCGGCAGAAGCGAGGGAAGCGAGCAGGAGCAATAAATGATGCTCTTATCTATCTTGCTGATTTCAACCCGGATTATGTCGCTCTATTCGATGTGGATTCCAGGCCAGCACGAAATTTTATTACCAGGTGCGTAGATGCTCTTGAAAACGACACAAGGGCATACATAGCCTCTTCTCGCCGTTATATCTCAAACTCGATGAATCTTGTTTCGAGAACTATCCAGGCTGAATACTGCGTACTGAACTTTTTGCTCAAAATATCTGCGTTCAAGCAATTTAATGGATTGATTGGTGTCCTTAGAGCTGACTTACTCTACAAGCATAAACTAAATGAAGATGCAATCGCCGAAGATGCAGAATATGCGACGCGGATGCATGCCGGAGGCTATAAAGCAATTCTTGTCCCCACCACAACAATTTATGAACAGTCTCCTGTTCGCTGGCGAGATTTACTCAGTCAGCGAAAGAGATGGTACTACGGTGGTTTGCAGCTCTGGAAATACTGGGATGATGTTAAGCGCAGCAACAACAAAAAGTTCATCTGCTCATGGGTGATGGCGTTGACGATGACCTATTGTATAATCGTCTTTCTTCCATTTGTTATCGTTTCTCCTTTCATAATCCTACTGTATTCAAAATCATCAAAAATATCTCCCTCGGTTTCCGCGGGACTTGTTTTGTACATCCTCGCACTTCAGTACGCGGCAATCGCTGCAATTTTCAATTTTATTATAGGAAGAAGCGTTGAGTGGCAATCAATGAAGAGGGTGGTAGAGTGAAGAAATTTGCGGGTATATTAATCAGTATCGCATCAATAATCGTCATTTTCAAGCTCACTGAGACAAACTTAACATGGAGTGCAATCTCACAGGCAAAGCCGGAGATGCTTTTAATTGCATTCATTTTGCATGCTCTTTTCTGGCTTCTATGGGCATTCCGACTCAAACTGCTCTTCTCTTTCCTCAAACAGGAGATTTCAATGGGGTATGCACTCGAAACAACACTTGCAAGCATGTTTCTGGCAGCTATAACTCCTTCTTCGGCTGGTGGGGAACCGCTAAGGGTCAAAATGCTTGTAGATAAGGGTGCAAGTATCGGCTCAGCAAGCGCCGTTATTCTGGCTGAACGGCTTCTTGATGCGGTCTTTTTCATCTCGGCATTGCCCATTTTCATGTTTTTATCGGGATTTTCAGCCAAATTAGGTCGGGATGTGGGAATTATATTTTTCGTATCCCTGGTGTTATTCATTGCAGTTCTATACATCGGGGTAAAGAAACCCGAAAGAGCCGATGCACTGGTGGAAAAATTGTATCCCGTGCTGAAAAAGTTCTTTAGAGCAAAAAAAGCGGAAAAAATATGCCATTACATTACGAAGGAATTGAGAATGTTCGGGGATGCTGCGCGGGAGTTAGCTAACAACTCGTTCAATCAGATAATGACTGTAACACTGCTCACCGCAGCAATATGGATATTTGAATTTCTTGTTCCATCCGCGGTACTGATGGCATTTGCACAGAGTCCCTTTATTCTCTTTTCCATCACTTCACAACTTATCATCGTCCTTTTATCGCTCGTCCCTATTACTCCGGGAAGCAGTGGTATTGCAGAAGCCAGCATGCTTTATCTGTATTCCCGATTCGTTACCGCTTATGCAGTGGGCGTTCTTGTAGGAATCTGGAGGGGTATTACATATTTTTCCACTCTTATTGTAGGTTTTATAGTCACTGCAAAGGTGCTCAAAACAAAATACTAAGCCCAGGAAGCGTTAAATACTTTATATGACTCAAATAAGAGCGTCACCAATAGAAATAATGAGATTATCACGAAAAATATGTATGATTGGATTGCCCAGTAATCACCAAAGGTCAATAGCAATCCGAATTCATCCACGACCAATCCCAAGCCACCACCGTAAAGACCCGCGGCAATCCAGGTTACAAGGCGCCGCCCACGCTGAATATGCCCCAGCCAGCCACCAACAACGAGCAGCCCGATGCCAAAGAAGAAGTGATGAACCCGATACCCCTTTACCCATAACTGACATGCGGGATTAATATCAGCACTTAAAAGCACAACAAATATTCTCGCAATGAAGAAAGAAATAACAAAAGTGGAAAGGACGATAAACTGAATTTGAAGCTTTTTTGAATTGCCTTTGAATTTATGGTCTCGCAACATGGAAAATGCAGAGGTTAACATCCCGAGCAGGAGGATTGCATAACCTATGAACATGAGCGTTGATTCATAAGTCATACGTAATAGCATCGCGGCGTCTATGAAATCATCGGTAAATATATTCAGCACGTCAAGGAAGAATACCGCATCTATCAACGCAGCGATGATGAACGTTGCACCGCTGATTATGCTCACCTTTACAATCTTATGTCTTGTAAAATAGGATAGAAAATGGTGTATCTCGCGCATTGTTTTTATTAACTAACACGATTACATAAAACCCAATGCCCCTTTCCAATATCAACCATCTCTGGCTCTTTTTTCTTGCACATTCCCGCCGAAAAAGGGCATCTCTGATAAAACACGCAGCCAGAGGAATAATCCACCGCATTTTTCATGTCTCCGTAAATTAACTGATCTTCTGATAATACTGGGGCAATCAGTGTATTTGTGTATGGATGTCTTGCACCATCAAATATCTCGTTTACACTACCGATTTCAACAATTTTCCCCTGATACATTACTGCTATTCTGTCACTCATGTGTCGCACAACTTCGAGGTCATGCGAGATGAAGAGAAGTGTCAAGTGAAATTCCCTTCTCAAATCCTGCATCAAGTTCAGTATCTGTGCCTGAACAGAGACATCCAAAGAAGATGTTGGCTCATCAGCGATGATGAAATCAGGATTTACAGCGAGTACTCTCGCGAGCACAACCCTCTGGTTCTGCCCACCGCTGAGCTGGTAAGGATAGCGATTTACATGTTCCGGATTCAGCCCCACTGTTTCTATCAATTCCAAAACCCTCTCTTTAATCTCCACCTTATTTAAACCGCCTTGCAACTTCAGAGGTTCTGCAATACTATCTCCTATCTTCATTCTTGGGTTGAGCGATGCGTCCGGGTCCTGGAATATCATTTGCATTCGAGGTCTTAGCCTCCGCAGTTCCTTCTTTTTTAACTGTACCAGATCAATACCATCAAAAATGATTTTTCCTGCGGTTGGTTCAATCAGCCGTAAGAGCGATTTGCCCATTGTTGTCTTTCCACATCCACTCTCGCCAACAAGCCCTAACGTCCCTCCTCGTTCAATCTGGAATGACACGCCATTCACCGCCTTTATATGTCGTTTTCTCAGTATCCCTGTTGAAAAATATTTCTTCAGGTTTTCAACTTCGATCATGTGTATAGCAAACACCTCACAGAATGACCAGTTTCTATTTCCACCATCTCCGGATGCTCTATCTTGCATTTCGCACTCGCATGGTCACATCTTGGATGGAACCTGCACCCGTTTGGGAGGTCAATCAAAGAAGGACTCATGCCTCTTATCGGTTTTAAGCCCCTATCCGGCAGTGAATTAAGAAATCCCTGCGTGTAAGGATGCAATGGAGTTTTGAATATGTCTTCAGTTTTTGCGTATTCAACGAGTTCACCTGCATACATCACGGCGATATTATCGCAAATATCCGCCGCAGCTCCTAAATCATGCGTTATGAATAGCATTGACTTTCGCGCGGTCACTTTTTTCATTAGTTTCACTATTTGCATTTTTATTGTTACGTCCAAACCCTTTGTCGGTTCGTCTGCGATAATTAAAGAGGGGTTGCATGCAAGTCCCATAGCAATCATTGCCCTTTCTTTCATTCCACCGCTGAACTCATGCGGATACTCATTTGCTCTTTTCTCTGGCGAAGGTATCTTCACGGATTCGAGTATTTCAACCGCTTTTTCTCTCGCTGCTCTTTTATCCAAGCCTTGATGTACCTGAATCGCTTCTGCAATCTGATCACCTACTTTCAAAACAGGATTCAAGGATGTTGTTGGATTCTGGAGTATCATGGCGATTTCCTTCCCCCTTATCTTCCGCATTTCTTCTTCGCTTAGCTTTAGAAGGTCTTTGCCTTTATACATAATTTCGCCTTCTATCCTCGTGGATGGCTGTAAGAGGCGTATGATGGACATCCCCAATACCGTTTTTCCGCACCCTGTTTCGCCTATTAGCCCTAATCTTTCTGCATTCGCGATTTCAAGGTCAATGGTATTTACCGCTTTTACCACACCGTCTTCTGTTGGGAAGTGCACTTTCAAGTGGGTTATGGCTAATAGGCTCATAATATTTCTCTCCTCAACCTCGGATTCACCAATTCCTCCAACGCATACCCGATGAACGTAAGCGAAAGAATCGTGAACACGATGCATAATCCTGCTGGCAGCATCCACC
>JAPDIG010000022.1 GCA_025966525.1 Candidatus Methanophagales archaeon
AAGTTTCTCTCTCGGTCTTTCTTCCTTCTTCAATCTCTTTAACTGGTGTGAAGGACGCACAGAAGTAATCCATTCTTTCTTGTATGCTTCCATAGAAGAAGGCGTCCACTGAAAAGTTCCTTTTTCATGTTGAACAACTGAACCTTCGTCAAGGAGAATATTTATTATCTTCCCAATTAATCCTTTACTCTCGCCGCATCTCCATATATCCTGTTTTGAAAAAATTTCGGTTTTTAAAAGCTTTCGAAATATTCGCTCATATTTCTGTAGTCTTTCAATATCCCTAATCTCTCCTGGGCTAATTTTCATTCTCCTCAGTTAGCCTATTATTACAGCAATAATAAATAACCGCCGGACAAAATAATCCCGTTAATACCTTCTTCTCTATTACCGAAGGCTCTTTCGTTACCTCTTTGCCTTCTACCACAAAATTGGCGTAGTAATCTTCACCAGTCCAGAAGGGCGGGTCAATGTAAATGTGTGAGTCTCGTGCTGTCCTTTTTCCTGCGCTGGTTGTTGTTCATTGGTGTCAATTTTTATTTTATTTTTCAATCACCGTTTCTTCAATACCTCTATCCCCGGCAGGGGCTTCCCTAAAAGATACCTCAGGAATGCACCTCCGGCAAGACTAACGTGAACATTGTCCATCTCTTGTCTATCCATTCCCACTTCGCTTATCGCTGCCGATGTATGTCCACCACCGAGCAGCGAAAACGCGTCAGAATCTGCAATCGCTTTAAAAATCTCTTTTGTTCCCTTTGCAAATCCCTCCTTCTCGAATGCTCCCGCAGGTCCTTTCATTATCACCGTACGCGCATTCTTTATTATCTCTCCGTATTTCTCACATGTTTTCGTACCTATGTCGTAAATTGGCTGGTTTGCTCGTACTTCATCAAGCGGTATCTCCTTTCGCTTACCATCCACTTCAATCGCAACGTCCCAGGGATACTTTATTCGCCTACCGCCTCGATTCGCTATCCGCCGGGCTCTACCCACATGCTCAAAAAGCAGGTTATCCACCTTCAACGGAATTACACCTTTTGCATATAAAAAGAAGCTGCCTATGACTCCTGTTGTGAGTATGCTATCCACTCCCCTCTCTAATGCAAAATCCATTATGTCAAACACCTCTTCTGGTTTCGCACCGCCAAGCACGTAAACTACGGGTCTTTTTATGTCGATAACTGCTCTTCCCAGCGCCATCAACTCACGCTCCATCAATCTTCCTATTCCTGCATCCAATACCTTCGGGAAGCCAACTACCGATGCATGCGACCTGTGAGCTACGGAGAAAGCATCATTTATGTAAATATCCGCAAGAGGAGCTAGTCTGGTTACAAAAATTGATTGCGCATGCTCCTCCGGTGTTTTGTCCAGCGTTTCTTCTGCAAGCATCCGTACATTGTCCAGCAGTAGAACTTCTCCCGGAGCAAGATTTTTTATCGCCTCTCTTGCAACCGGTCCTATTATGTCATCAACATATTTTAAGTCCACGAAATTCCTGAGCAGTTGCGCGTGCTGGTCCAGAGGGAGAAAGTCATATCTACCTGCACGACCCTGATGGGCGAGAATAACCACTTTTGCTCTCTTCTCCGAAAGCTCTCGTATAGTCTTCGCATTCTCCTCTATCCGCTCCTTCATTTGTACTTTTCCATCTATAACGACCGAGTTTATATCCGCTCGGAAGAGCACTGTCTTTCCTTCTACGTTAAAATCATCTATTGTCAAGAAGTCTTTTAACTGTTCGCCCATTTTCCCTCTATCCCTATTTTTCTACCTCTACACTCCCTTCTCCTCTATCCTCTTTATCATATCCACCACTCTGCAAGAGTACCCCCATTCGTTGTCATACCAGGACAGCACTTTCACTAAGCTGCCGCTACCACGCTTGCTATTGCCTATCACGCTCGTAGAAAGTGCGTCAACCACGGAGGAAAAATTTGTTCCCAGATGGTCAATAGAGACAAGAGGCTCATAAGAAACAGCAAGGATTCCTCTCATGCCTTTCTTCGATGCTGCTTCAAAAGCTCTGTTCACCTCATCACGCGTAACTACGCTATTCAGCTCTGCTACGAGGTCGACCACAGAAACGTTAAAAGTGGGAACTCGCATTGCTATTCCATCCAGTTTTCCTGCAAGTGGCGGCAACACGACACCTATTGCAGCCGCTGCCCCTGTTGTCGTGGGTATTATGGACATAGCCGCGGCACGAGCCCTTCTCAGGTCTTTATGTCGCCCATCAAGGAGCCTCTGGTCACTTGTGTAAGCATGCACGGTGGTCATAAAACCGCGATTTATGTCAAATTCGTCGTTCAATACCTTTGCCACTGGAGCCAGGCAGTTGGTGGTGCAACTCGCAATAGAAATTATATTATGCGAGGCATGGTTATACATCTCATCGTTGACCCCTGGTACAATGGTTACATCAGGGTCTTTCGCAGGTGCTGTAATTATCACCTTTTTGCAGCCCGCGTCAAGGTGTTTCGACAAATCTTTCCTCTCTCTGAACTTCCCTGTTGATTCTACAACCACATCAACATCCAAATCGCTCCATGGCAACTTACCCGGGTCGGTTTCTGCCAATATCGCTATTTCTTTTCCATTTACAACTATCGTGTCTTTCTCCGCTCTTATTTCTCCATCCTGTACGCCGTGCACAGAATCATACTTCAACAGGTGTGCTACCCAGGAAGGCTCCGCAGCATGGCTATTTATTGCTACGAAATTTATATGCGAGCTATTACGTAACGCCGCTCTGAATACAATCCGTCCTATCCGCCCCCATCCATTTATCGCTACTTTCATCATGTGAGGCTATTTGCAATTTTATTATATAAAGTTATGCATATTTGTCCAATAAAATCCAAATACTACCAATTTCGCCTCATCTTTTCTCTTTGGGATTTGACTGGTAATATTTGTCATTGTGATCTATTCATCAGCTAACAAATACGATTATATCAACCCCTTCTCCATCAATGCCCTCATCGTTCGGTCACAGACAGTTGTAGCATGCGAAACTGCTCTTCCAAGGTTTGCATGCGCCTCATCATAATCTTCCTCTTCTATCTTTCTTTTTACCTGCGTTACTTTTTCTTCCACCAGCACGAATTCTTGCATTCCTGTTGCGTTTAATGCTATTCCTGTCTCTGTGGACAGCCCGTCAAAGAAAGCAAACATCGCTTTTTTCGCTCCTTCCAGTTCGCTTTCCTTATTCAACGTTTCTACCACCGTCAGCATCTTGGAACCGATTATCAGCGCTGATTTTATCCTCTCTGCGAATTGATAACTTATTATATCGTTTCTTTTCATAATCATAAGTGGCTTTTATCCATTAAAAAACCACGAGATTTTACGTTATGTGATTAATCCTTACACTTTTTCTTTTAAAAAAGAAAAAGTTTGTAATTACTATGCTATCAACAATAGTAGTAGGTGGATTTTTTGGTGACGAAGGCAAAGGGAAGATAATAGCATATCTTGCGAAACATGATAAGCCAGAAGTGGTTGCGAGAGGAGGTGTAGGCCCCAATGCAGGGCATACAGTGGAGATAGAAGGTAAGAAATACGCATTGAGAATGGTGCCCTCGGGTTTTGTGCATGAATCTGCACGACTTCTGATTGGCGCTGGCGTATTGGTTGACCCGAGAGTGTTCAAACGAGAAGTATCGTCCTTTGGGCTGAAGGGTAGAGTAGGTGTGGATTGGAGATGTGCGATAATAGAAGAGAAGCACATTGAAGAGGACAGGAAGGATGCCTATTTGAAGGGAAAAATAGGGTCCACAGGTTCGGGATGCGGGCCTGCGAATGCAGCACGTGCATTAAGGAAGGTGAAGCAGGCAAAGGATGAGAAAGAGCTGGAGGAGTTCCTTTGTGACGTGCCACTGGAGATAAACGAGGCGTTGGACCGTGGAAAAGGTGTACTGGTGGAAGGGACGCAGGGTTTTGGCATTTCTTTGCTCTACGGGACTTATCCATTCGTTACGTCTAAAGACACGACTGCTTCACAGATGGCTGCTGATGTGGGCATAGGACCTACAAGGATAGATGATGTTGTGGTTGTATTCAAGTCGTTTCCAACGAGGGTGGGCGAAGGTCCTTTTGAAACGCAAATGGAAGAAGAAAAAGCGGCTGAGCTGCATATCGAGGAGTATGGCACGGTTACAGGCAGAAAGAGGAGGATAGGGATGTGGGACGCAAAGATGGCTGCTTACTCGGCGATGATAAATGGAGCAACGATGGTGGCATTGAGCGGTGTGGACAGGTTAGACCCGTCATGCAGAGGTGTGAGAGAGTACGAGGAGCTGAGTAAAGAGGTAAAGGATTTTGTAGCCAAGGTCGAACACGACACACAAGTTCCCGTGAAGTTGATTTCCACAGGACCGGAGGTATCAGAGATAGTGGACTTGAGGGTTGAAAAAATAGAGGGTAGATAGCAGTTAAGGTTCCAAATCACAAGTACTAATTTTATATTTATATATGATATGGGAAGACAAGAATAATTGGGCGGCGGAAGGGAAAGAGCACTGTAAATTTCTTTTTGTCGCAAAATAGGGGGATCAGTAAGGGCTTAAAAAGTGAAAGAAAGGAGGTTTTGTAAGGTATATGAGATATAGTGGAGAAAGAAGGGAAGTAAGTTCCCCTATCAATGTTGGGGATACATACGACGTAAAAATAGAGGACGTGGGAAGAGAAGGCGATGGAATAGCACGGATAGAAGGATTTGTGGTCTTTGTGCCCGGCACGAAAAAAGGGGATAGTGTGAAGATAAGGGTAACGAAGATATCGAGGAGAGTTGGATTTGCAGAGGTAGTTACGGAATAAAAGTTCCTCATGCTTCTCAGATAGACCTCTAATCTAAACAGCTTTCCCTTTTTTATTTTTTGCCGTTTATAAAGAGCAATGCCGGGGACGGGGTTCGGACCCGTGACCTCTGCATTATGAGTGCAGCGCCCTAACCAACTAGGCCACCCCGGCATTCATTTTTGCATTGCTTTCCTTTAACTCCCTGCGCAGCTCACCGATAGATGCGACCCTTTCAGCAACGGCATCATGCTGGTGGATACTCTCCTCATTTATCTGCTTTATGTTAATAATAGAATCATCAGGAAGCTTATTAAAAGTTTCTACCACTCGCTTCGCCATCTCGCGGACACAATCTTCAACAAACATGGGTTTTTTATGTGCGGTTTCCACAAGCTCCGCCTCATCCGGGCGCTTCAAGATTTCATACGTTTTTGCACTCATTGAGCGCTCTATTATCCTCATTATCCTCTCCATAGGGACTTTAACATCATCTTCTACCTCTATGGATATTATACCCCTACCTCTTTGATTATGCGTTGCCATAGGTACGATATTCAAAAAAGCATCTATATCCTTTCTGGCTACTCCCATCTTCGTTAATTCTGCCGCTACTTTGTCCCTCATCAGCTCCTGTGCGCATGGGCATGCGGTCATTCCTACAATCTCCGCACCTATTATCTTTTTTATCCTTACGTTCGAGGGAGTGCGAAAAGCTCGTGCCTCTGCGAAGATAGTTGCAGGTTCTTGACATGATATCTTCATCACGGGCGTTCTTCTCTTTAACATATACTCGCTTTTCATTCCTACTTCGGCGATAGAAGCGTATTCGTGGAGCTCGAGCACCCTCTTTGCCACTTCGCTGCACAGTTCCTCTACCTCGTATATCGGCGTGCTAATAGCCTCTTCCAGCACTTCGTACATCGCCTCGAAATTACGAGACAAATTTGCACCCTTTATATCACTTGGAAGGTCAACAAAGATGTGGAAATCTGATATAAGAATTACAGGTCTTTTTCCCCCTGCTCTCGCTACCTCCACCAATTTCTTCACGTTCTTTACGCCCACCCTCGTCAGGTTTATCTTTATGTCCGGACTGCCAGCTTGCACATCAGGCAAAGGTAATGACATAATTTTTATAACTATTTTGTTGATAAAACTTTTTTCTAAAAGGGGAAAGTTTTAGTGTTAATCCTGTGAAATCGCGTGGTTATATAGCTAAACTAAATTAAACAAGCAATGAAGAGAGAACAGAGGTCGTTGGGTGCAGGGAAACTGAATTACAAATTGCTTGAGGAGCTATTGCGAGAGTATAAAGGTGTAGTGGATGAGCGGGTTGTAGTGGGTCCAGGAATTGGAGAAGATGCGGCAGTAATCGACTTTGATGACATATATTTGGTGACCAAGACGGACCCGATAGTATGCGTGCAGGAACAGATTGGCTACTACGCGCCGATTATAAATGCGAATGATATCGCAACCATGGGTGCAAGCCCAAAATGGTTTATGGTGACGGTGTTGCTACCAAGCGATGCACGAGAGGAGTTAGCAAGGGAGATATTCCGGCAGATAGATGCGTGCTGCAAAACCCTTGGTCTTGCTCTGGTCTCAGGACATACCGAAATTTCTTTCAACCTGGAGAGACCTATTATAGTTGGCTCCATGTTTGGAGAGGTAGAGAAAGAGAAATTAGTCAGAAAAAATGCGAAAGTCGGCGATTCCATCGTTTTGGTGAAGGGGATTGCCATCGAAGGCACGAGTATTATTGCGAGAGAAAAAGCGGAAGAAGTGCTCACCAGATATGGTAAAGATTTTCTGGAGCGTTGCAAAAATTTCATTTACGAACCCGGGATTTCTGTGGTGCACGAAGCGTTGATTGCACGTGATTTTGCCACTTCCATGCACGACCCCACGGAAGGAGGCATATTTACCGGTCTTTACGAAGTAGCGAAAGCTTCCGGCAGGGGGATTTTGGTATATAAAGATAAAATTCATGTTTATCCCGAAACATCGCGATTGTGTACGGATTATGACCTCAATCCATATTCAATCTTTGCTTCAGGGGCGTTGATCGTAACGACCCCCCGTGAGAGGACAGCAGAATTAATACGCAGGTATAATGGCGAGGGGGTAAAAGCGATAGCGATAGGGGAAATCAGCGATAAGGAAAAGGGATTGAAAATTATTGATGCAGAAGGGAGAGAGCGCGATTTGGTTTATTCCGAAAAGGATGAACTGATAAGGAAGATTCTGTAACCAATATGATTAGTTTATATATTGACACATAGTACAACTAAAGGGATGATAGAAAGCAAAGTTCTTCTTTTCGCAGTGATGCTTATAGCAATGTGCTCCGCGGCAGTAAATGCGCAATCGGCGATACAGTGGCACAACTATCAGGAAGGTATGCAAATTGCAGGGTCTCAAGACAAACCAACAATGATATTTTTTGAGTCCGAGAGATGCCCCGCATGCAAAATGCAGAAGGAGGTACTCGGAGATGCACAGGTGATCAACATGTCTAAGAATTTTGTTCCCATTGTTGGGTCAGGCGGGCTTGCGAGAGAATATGGAATTCGCTACATCCCGGCGATTGTGTTCACGAACTCGCAGGGAGAAGAGGTTTATCGCTTAGTTGGTTATCGCGATGCGGAAACGCTGATAAAAGAGATGCAGTATGTTCTTAAGTTATCTTCTAAGCCGACGCAGCTACCACTTCAAAGTCCATCTGCACATAATACGAAAACGCCGGGATTTGGTGTGCTAATCGCAATAACAGCGGTCTTTATCTGTGGATGCTGGCTTCGTAGGAAGGGATGCGTAAAATGACGTTATCGCCGTCCCCACTCCTCGCCTTCTTATTTGGCATATTAAGCGTTTTATCTCCTTGCATACTCCCGGTAATACCGCTGATTGCAGCATATTCAACCAAATCAGGTAGGTTTATACCAATTACAATAGTTATAGGGCTATCCATTTCATTTGCTCTTATGGGCGTGCTTGCTTCTGCTTTTGGGTCGGTATTTCAGCAGTATCAAACGATGCTGTATGCTTTTGGAGGTGCAGTAATCATATTTCTTGGTCTGTATATGATTTTTGATGTGATAGAACAAAAAATTCGCGCGGCTATTCCAAATACCGGGAGAGGGATAATCACGAGGCTATCTACTATCGATGCAGGAGGTGCAGCAGGTGGCTTTGTGCTCGGCTTTTCCCTCGGCATTATATGGACTCCTTGCATCGGTCCCATACTGGGTGCGATACTTGCGATAGTAGCAGTAGAGGGCGATATACTCTACGGCGGCATTCTTTTAACTATCTATTCACTTGGATTGGGGCTGCCTCTGCTTGCAATTGCATATACCTCCCGTTTCACGTTGAAACCGTTTATTAAATACAGTGTGATAACAAAAAGAATTTCAGGAGTTATACTGCTGCTGGTGGGACTTTACATGCTTTTATCTTATTTTACTTAGTTAGCAGTAGAAACGAGCAAGAACTCGTGTATTTTTATCCTTCACCATCCTATACTATACTAAAAACATGTTTCTCGAATTAGAAAAAGAAGTTGAGCAAGTGCTGAGGGAAGCATTGGAAAAAGCTTCTTATGAATATAAGGAGTTGGAAGCGGGGTTAGATTTAGAAGAGAGTGAACATGCGGATATTGCATCCAGAGTTGCTTTCTCATTGGCGCGCGCTTACAAACAGCCCCCGGAAATTGTTGCCGCGGATATTGTAAACCACCTCGAGATACCTGCTGAACATACATTAATATCAAATGCCGTTGCAGCCGGTCCCTACATCAACTTCTATGTGAACGAGTTCTTCTTGCACAAGACTTTACAGAGGATAAAAGAAGGGATAGAGCCCGCAAAGAAGAAAGATAAGATTATAATCGAGCATACTTCTGCTAATCCGGATGGTCCTCTCCATATAGGGCATCTCAGAAACGCGATTATTGGTGATGTTCTGGTGCGGGTGTTAAAGCGTGCTGGTTACGATGTCGAAACGCATTTCTATGTGAATGATATGGGAAAGCAAATAGGAATAGTGGTATGGGGTGCCGAAAGAATCGCCCTTACAGAGAACAAAAAGGCTGACCATGCTATTGCTGACGTTTACATTGCGGCAAACAGGATGGTGGAGGAGAATAGTGCATTTTTGAAAGATGTGGAATCACTGATGAGGAAATACGAAGCCGGAGATGAAGTGGTGACGAAGAAATATGAAACAGTAGTGAAGAAATGCCTTTCCGGAATACAGGCATCTTTGAATCGATTAAATATTCTGCATGATTTATTCGTTTGGGAAAGCGAATTTGTGAGAGAGGGAGCTGTGGAAGAGGTGATAGAAGAGCTGAAGCAAAAGGGTAATATTAAATTCGACAGTTCTGGTTCTGCTCTTTTAGTGCAACTGGAAGGAATAGATAAGGAGTTGGTAATACAGAGGACAGACGGAACTTCGCTTTATACTGCGAGAGACCTCGCTTATCACAGATGGAAGAGCAATAGATGTGACAGGGTGATAGATGTGTTTGGGAAAGACCACGAGTTGGTGTCGCAGCAATTGGCAAAAGCGCTTCAAATATTGGGCGTAAAAGTGCCGGAATTTGTTATTTTCGAGTTTGTTTCGCTGCCAACCGGCTCTTTATCCACCCGTGCTGGTAGATATATCTCCGCGGATGAGCTGATGGAAAAAATCGAAGCGAGAGCTTATAACGAAGTAAATAAGAGGAGGAGAGATTTGAATGAAGATAAGAAGCGCGAAATTGCCAGAAAAGTAGGAATAGGTGCATTACGGTATGATATGGTGAAAGTATCGCCGGATAAGCATATAGTGTTTGATTTCAAAGATGCGCTTGATATAGAGAAGAAAGGCGCTCCGTTTATTCAATATTCGCATGCACGAGCTTGTAGCATATTAAGGGCTGCCGAGGAACAAGGGTTCTCTATGGAGGATTACGAACCAACTTTGCTAAAGGAGAATAGCGAAAAGGAGCTAATAAAAAAGTTATCCAAGTTCTGGTATATTGTGGAGGAAGCATCTTCAGAGTTAAAGCCGCATCTGGTTGCCAAATATGCAAGAGAACTCGCTGAAAGTTTCAACTTGTTTTATAAAGATTGCCCGGTGCTGAATGCCAATGAGGAACTAAGAAAAGCAAGGTTGGTTCTTGTGGAATGTGCAAAAATAGTTCTAAGTGATACCCTGGATGTGCTGGGCATTGAAGCACCGGAAGAGATGTAGAGAATTTTTCAGAACTTTGATACTTTTTCAACACGCATCAGGGGATAATCAAGCTCTTCTTCGTATTTCACCCTTGCATGCACTTCCACGTTTTCATACAAAACAACCACTTTTACGTCCAGCATTTCGCCACTTAACTCACAATACTTGAATTTATTCTCGAGCTCGCACTTTCTCACCTTTTCTCTATCAATCTTCACTTCTACCGAGCTCACCCAGGGTTGAAGCAATACACTTCTTTCTATCGCGGTCTCCAACTTTTCCACTGTTTCTATGCTCACGGGAGTGCCTGTAAACTGATGGTATAGAGCACCTAATTTGATGCCGGCTTCGAATAATGCTTTGTCTCTATCTGATATTTCCTCTTTCTCATTTTGCATTTTTCACTTTGCAGTTTGCATCTACTATAATACCTTCACATCCCCAACCTTTATCCCTTTCCCAAGCCCCGCGACTTCACCCACAATTTTGCCGCCTGTTATCCGAATTGCTTTGCGTTCCTCTTCCTTTGGAATTATAACGGCAAATCCCATCCCCATATTGAACGTCTTATACATCTCTTCATCCGCTATATTGCCGAGCTCTTGAATGAACTTGAATATGTCATTCGGCTTAAGAGGGTCGTAGATATCGAATCCGAGGTCGGTGATTGAGCTCAATTTTAAAAAGCCACTGCCGGTTATATGTGCTAAGCCATGCACCTCACACCGTTTCAAGAGCTCTAAAACCTCTGTATATATCCTCGTTGGCGTGAGCAGCTCTTCTCCTATGCTTATCTCCGGATTATAGTCAAAAGGAGTATTAAAATCCAACCCTGCACCTTCTATTACTTTCCTCGCAAGTGTTAATCCATTGCTGTGTATCCCTGAACTTCTCATGCCCAGAACCAGGTCGCCTATTTCTATCTGCTCGCCCCGTATCACCTTATCTTTCCTCACATAACCAACACAAGTTCCAGAAAGGTCTAAATCGTTTACCACTTCTGGTAGTAGCGCCGTTTCACCGCCAACGATATAAATATCAGCGATTCGCGCTCCTTCTTCCAAACCTTTGCCTATTTCCGTGGCAATCCTCTCATCCGGCTTTTCGAGCGCGAGATAATCGACAAAAGCAATAGGCGTTGCTCCAACGCAGTAAACATCGTTTACATTCATTGCAATGCAGTCGATACCGATAGTATCCCATTTGTTTAGCCTGGCAGCAATCAGGACTTTCGAGCCGACACCATCAGTGGAAATAGCGAGGAGATGTTGCGCATCAAAAGGAAGTTCAGAGAGCCCGGAGAAACCTTTTAGCTCCTTTTTTCTTCTTAGCTCTGCAGATAGCGCTTTTACAACTTCCTGTTCCTTTTTTATATCCACTCCTGCTTTTGCGTATGTCCACGGCATAGAAAAGAAAAGTAGTTTATGGTAAGTTAAAGTTAAGTTTGTTTATGCCATGACATTTCGCTGTTTATAACTCATATTATGAATACATATAACAGGCACGTGTTGGTTGCTCACTTTGAGCAATATTGCCAAGAAATAGAAAAGTTTATATACTCTTTCTAACTAATCTTTATTGTGATTGTTATCGTGAAAGGTCTCGCAAGAGGGCACAGAAGGTGGGAATAAAGAAGAAGATGAAAACGCAACTTTGTTCGGCATTGTTTGTGGTGATCCTGTCGCTCGCGCTGTTTGGAACACTTAATGCATTTGCCGATTCAAATGGGGCAACGGTGGTAACCAACTTTGAAGAATTAAAAATAAAAGAGATCAATCCCACTGCTTATGCCTTCAAGTCCTTAGACGGTGATGTCATTGAGATAGGAAGCGAACGGCATTCGCCCCCGCAGCCGTATCTCAGGTTAAACCGGTGGGACGGCGAAGCTTCTTTGAAGGTGGACGTGCCCTATGTGGAACAGAATGTGCCTGATTTTTTTGATAACAGATTAAAGTGGTCAAACGATGCGTATGAGGTGGATTTCTATCCAAAAGAGCCGGCGGATATCTCGGAGGAGATTGCAGGCAAAGAGTTCCGGTTCATGATAAACGAAAATGGCGGCGTGGAATTTGACCTTATTTTAAAGGAGAAGCCGGATACGAATGTGTTTAGATTTCCAATAGAGTCAAAAGGGTTGAAGTTCTATTACCAGCCAGCTTTGCATCCTGAGCATCCTACATGGGCTGATACAGATGGAGATGGAGCGCCCGATTTGTTCACTTCGGAGTGTGTGGTGGGTTCCTACGCGGTGTATCACGAGACGCAAGATAAAATATGGAAGACGAGAGAAGAAGCGGAGAAGTATAAAACAGGTAAGGCGTTCCATATTTACCGACCTAAAGTCCACGATGCCGGGGGGAAAGAGACATGGGGCGAATTGAACATAGATGAGACCAAAGGCGTTCTGACAGTTACGATTGACCGGTACTGGCTGGATAATGCGGTTTATCCAGTGACGATAGATCCGAATTTCGGGTATGCGATTGTGGGAGGAACCTATGGTGCACTTTTAAATAGCCAAATTAGAGGTTCCTGGTTCACATGTCCCGAGTCCGGGACTGCTGTGAGCTTAAGTATGTATATTAATGACGGATGGACTGCCGAACACATAAAGGGAGCAATTTATAAAAAAAGCGATAATTCTTTGGTTGGTGACACAGAAGAAGAGACCACACCAGATGATCCTACTTTTGAGCATGAATGGTACACATTTAATTTTTTTGGCTCCCCCTCGCTTTCTAACAATGAAGATTATTATCTGGTGGGTTGGGCATCCAAAACTCCTTCAGATGCTTTTACAAGTCTGTATTATGACGAAGGATCCGGAAAAGAGGGATATCAAGAGATATCTTACGGAACCTGGCCCAATCCATGGACTCCAACAATTGGCAATCGCAGGTTCTCCATCTACTGCACTTATACGCCGTCTGCAGCCATTGTAACCTCCTGTGATTCCGCAGGCAACGAAGTTAACCAATTCGCACCAGGCGAAAGCGTATATGTGAAAGCAACGGGGCTTGCACCAGACACTTCTTACAAAATATGGATACAGGATAATCCGGTGAATGAAGGAGAGTTGCTCGTTACCGCCGAGGACCCTTCTGGTGCGCAAGAGATTGAGACCACAGATGGAAGCGGGAACTTCGGACCCGCTTTGATATGGGAAATACCCGCGGGTGCTACGGTTACCCATCACGAGTATGATATTGTAGTGGATGGTCAAAATGGGGTCTACAACGCAGCCGACGATGGCTTGGATTCTGCCACTGTTGCGGGTATTGTTGCACCAATTCCGGACGTTTCTGCGCTCATTTTATTCGTAAGTGGGCTGATTCTGGTCTTAGTATACCGAGTTTACAGAAGACGGTATAAGGAAGAGGTGATGGGATAATGAGCGTCTTCACCGTTACTAATACTACCGTGGTGGTCGCCACCGGGAGCATAGGGATAGCAATCGGTTTAGGTGCTATTGGCACTGGCATACTCATTTCTGCATTGATAGCCAAGGAACTGAGCACCTCTTACGAAGGACAAAAACCCACCCTCAAGGAGCGGCTAAAATCTCTGACTGGCAGCTTAAATATCGCAATCACTCCTTTGCTGATGATTTTCATGTTGATCGTTGCGGTGAAGGTGATGGAGGTTCTCTCAACATGAAAGTGATAGAAAAATATGACGAAGAAAGAATTTATTGTCCTGTTCTGTTCCGCACTGCTCATAGCAGGGCTTTATCATGAAGTCATGTTCTGGCTTTTTCGTGCATGGCTTAACAACCCGTATTACAGTCATGGTTTGCTTTTACTACCCGTGGGCGGAGTTCTTGTGTACCTCAAACGAGGTGAAATTTATTGTGCAGAATCAAATGAATGGCATATTCTGCCGCTCGGCGTTGGACTTTTATTTTATCTACTCGGTATTATCTTGCACCAACACGTACTGTTAGCATTCTCACTACTGCCAGTTCTGGCGGGAATTGCGTTAATCTTTTTGGGAAAAGGTGCAAAACCTCTTCTCTTTCCTATTTGCCTCATTGCGACTGCCATACCCATACCCTTCCTTGAGTGGCTGACAGTGACGCTTCAGAACATATCCGGAACCTCGGTATCAGGAATTTTTGGGCTCATCGGCATGCCTGTTTCAGTGGCTGGGAACAGCATAATTCTGGCTGGGAACGCCTACTGGATAGCACCGGCATGTAGTGGCGTGAACAGAGTTATGCCTCTTTTCTCACTTACCGCCATCCTGGCATACCTGTATCGTGGAAGCGCGGCAGCCCGGATTTTCCTTTTTGCATTGGTCATTCCCATTGCTCTTGCATCAAACATATTTAGACTTTTCATCACTCTGCTCATCGGCGATTGGTATGGGATAGAAGCTGCGGTTGGTTTTTTCCATAACTGCTCGAGTATAATCTTCTTCTTTTTCGCCCTGATGTTAATCTTCGCCTTCGCGCGGATTTTCAAGCTGAGCATGAAATCACAATTATGAAGCAGACATTCAGAATAATCATCGGAATAATCGCATTGGTCTATGTATTAACCACGTTACTCTCAACGCCCGGTATGGTCTCACCAGGGGGTGTGTCACTAATAGATACACAGATTCAGGGTTCCTCAGGCAAGGAGATATTTGTCAGAACCAAGCTCGATTTTGCACATCCTGAACAGATGGAGCAGTTCCCACGAACAATCGAAGAGTGGCACAGCACCAGTTACAACTGGTCGAGATTGAAGGAACGTCTCGGTGCTGACGTTTTGCTTTCTCGTGCTTACCGGCGTCACAATTTCTCTGCACCTGCCTTTTTCCTCATCATTCAAGGCACGAATATGTCCTCATTTCATCCACCGGTAGTTTGCTATCCGGCGTTGGGATATGAAATAGAGGAAGAAGGGAAAGTTGAGGTTGCTATCGCCAGTGATTCGTGGGCTGAGGGACCATGGAGATCAGAGAGGGAGGGGTCGGTTTTCAAGGGGAAAATGAGTGTCAAGAAGCTTGTGGTGGTTAAACGCCGCGGAGATGGTGAAATAACGGAAAGAAGGGCAGTGCTGTACTACTTTGTGAAGGATGAGCGAATGTCAATGCCCAGAGAGGTAACAATGGTTCGGCTATCTGCATTAGCACCATTAAATGGTTCGTATCAGGATACGTTAGAGCTGCTGAGAAAGCTTGCCTCCGATACGTTCCCGGCGATGTTCGAGGAAAGGGGAGAGGAGAGAACGATTGCAGAAAAATTGGTCTTCGAGCATGGTGCATCTGGATGTTTGGTAATTGCAATGTTGGTCTTCGTACCGGTTACCTTTATACTATTGCCATGTATCAGGAAAAAGAAAAACGAAGAAGATGTCAGTTTCAGCAAGGTTTAAGAGGAAGAGAAGGGGCAAATATTTAGGAGTGAGGATGGATGGCGCCATAGGGAAATTCTCACCATTTATTTACCTCTTCTCTATTGCCACAGCCGAGGGAATTACTTCTCTTATTGAGCCCACCTGGGGGCTCTTTTGCCATGGAGTTATCATGTTTGCCCTCCTTGGACATGCGGCATTCTTATACCCCTCAGCTAAAGATACTTCCTATCTCCTCATGTCAATTGCAATTGCACCCCTGATCCGGATACTTTCACTTTGTGCTCCGGTTTACCGGTTCCATTTTTTGCAATGGTTCCCAATGATGACTATTCCGCTATTTTCCGCTGCGATCATTTTTATCTCCTTCCAGCATCTAAACGAACAAGATGTCGGGCTTGTCCTCAAATTGAGACAAATGCCATTGCAACTTGCAATTTGCTGCACCGGCATACCTTTTGGCTGCATTGAGTATCTCATCTTGAAGCCCAATCCTCTGATAGAAGAGCTTTCCTTCAGGTCTCTTCTCGCTCCGATCATAATCATAATGGTTTGTACCGGATTCATTGAGGAACTTATTTTCCGGGGCATTATTCAATACAATGCAATCAAGTATTTTAATTCCGGACTGGGGATTTTCTTCGGCACACTTCTTTTTGCCGTAATGCACATCGGAAACTTGTCTTTACTCGATGTGGTGTTTGTCTTCATCATCGGCTATATATATGCCTATTTAGTGAAGTTCACAGGCACGATCATCGGCGTAAGCATTTCTCATGGTTTGACAAATATTCTATTGTTTCTACTCCTGCCGTTAATGTGGATTCCACTTTGAAGCGTATCAACATGTCGCATCGCGTCAGCAAGAGCACTTCCTCTGCTGTCACCAATTCCTATTCCCGTGGCTATCGGCTCTCCACGCCTTATAATTCTGCCCTTCTCCGGAATATCAACTATCCCATCTCTATCTAAATTTTCTATCACCATTCCGTCATGCGTTGCAAACAGAATTGCCTTTGCGGCATATCTCCTTGCTTCCACTCGTTCAATCAATATGCCTCTTTTTACTGCATTCACATGCGCATCGACCAGATTTAAACCCGTAGAAAGCTCCACTGTATCTAAACTACCCTGAAAGCGTGGATTCACTTCTATTACGAAGGGTTCATCGTCAGTAACAACAAAATCAACGCCATTAGAACCTACCAGTCCTAATTCTTGTGTTAATTCCGCTGCAATTTCACACATCCGCTCCGAAACTGAAAATTTCCCTACAAATGGAGAGATATTCCCGCAATAGGTAAAGGGTCCGGGAGTGCAAAGCGAATTCAAGCCTATCAACTGCTCATTCACGGATACTGAAACTGCCTCCCTTTTTGTAGAAATGAGCGATACTGAGACTGGAGTTCCTTTTATGTATTCCTGGAATAGAAAATCCGGTAATTGTTTTGCACATCGAATCAACTCCTTTTCAGTGGTACAAAAGAAATTAGCAGTTCCTCCACCGCCGTAAGCGGGTTTGGCTACCACCGGATAGTGAAAGTGCTTCGTCTTTTCTTCTCCTTCTGCGATCTCTCTCCCGGTATATGCGAGAGGATGCCGGATACCTAAATCGTCTAATCGAGCAGAAAGCCATGTTTTATTCGCTACTTCTTTCGTGAGTTCCGGTGCGTTACCCAATATCTTCCTGTTCCTATCCTCAACGGTTAAGAAACCAAAGTCCGCTCGCTCAAAACCCGACCCTATAATTATGCCGTCCACTTCGTTTATCTCCGCTTTAAGCAGTTTGATATCGGCATGAAGCTGAAGTGGATTCAAAAGGAAATGTCTTTTGGCACATCTTTTCGTATCCATATCGCCAAAGGCATCGGCGGCATACATCTCATAGCCTGCTCTGCTTCCGGAGCATACGATATGCCGGACGGAATATCCAATAGCCAATATCTTTCTTATCGTGTGCATACTTCTTATCCTTCGTCATCACTAACAAAGTTTTTTAAAAAATGAAATTCGATTTACAATAAACCAGATGAAACTTGACGAGCTATTCAGACAGATAAACTTTTGCAAGACCATACAAAAAGAAGGGACAGACCCATTTGACTTAGACGTCAAGAAGTTTCTTGAGACGCTAAAACAATATCTCAAAAAGTGGAAGCGCCTGGACGACCTGCTTATAGATGCAGAAGCGATATCAGAGTTGGCAAAGATAATCGAATTGCAAGAGAAATGGATAAAAACCCGCTCTTATTCATTCTATATAGACCCGGTATTAATGGAACTCAAACTAAAAATGCTGGAACCTGCTCAGTTAGCAAATGCGTTCTTCGAATCCTGGCATCCTATTATATCAATGGATAGAATCACGCCTAAGAGGCTGAAAGAGGGACTGGAGTACTGGAACGCGCTATTACCCCTCTGTGAGAGGAGAGAAGATTTCCCGGTTCCTCCGGCACCTGAGACATCTACGTTCGACATTGAGGATTTAATAGATATGAATATTTTATCGAAGACCGAATTTGAGGACGCAATAAAAGCAGTTTCGAAAGAGCTTGAGGAACGGGGCAGAACAGAGTATCACGATTTTATTTATGCTCATGAATTTGAGGACAGTATTAAAAAGGCATATCTGACGAGTTATCTGGTAAGCGAAGGAAAAGCGGAGCTCGAAATGAACCCCATAGAAGAAGAAGTTTTTATTTCGCCGTGCAATGCGAATGGAAAAGCAAACACCGGGGATGTAAAGTCTATCCCAATTGCGTTAAGCTACGATGATTGGCTAAGATGGAAGAGGAAACAGGAACAGGAACAGAAGAGGAATTAAGGACGAGGACGGAGAAGAAGGTGAAGAAGGCAGCCCAGTTGTTATTCTTCAGAAGGCATAGACTCCCGGGAGTTAAAGGCTGGGAGCTCAAAAAAGCGTTGGGAGACAATTATCTGGAAGTAATCGGGGTTTTAAATTCTGCTCTCGATAGATTTGGAATGGAAGTAAAGAGGATAAGCGAAGGAGGCGGAAAAGGAGAAGGAGGAGAAAGCGAAGAAAAAGCAGAGCGCGACAGGTTTATGATTGTACTCAAGGATCACGTGCTTGAAAAAGCTTCCGGTGCGCGAATAGATGACATCGCAATGCTGTCTGCTACTTTAGCCTTTATCATATCGAAGCAAGGAAAAGCACCGCGTAAGACGATAGAGGCTTTTTTAGCCGATAAATTCCCAAAACGCAGAATTTATTTCGCTCTGGACCGGTATATATCTCAAGGCTATCTGGGTGAAGACGACAAGGTGTTGTATATCGGATGGAGAACGCGAGCAGAAGTAGATAGAAAAACGCTACTGGACTTGATTTTGTCTGCTTGAAAGGCATTCACGAACGCAGCAGCAGTTGCTGCCTTGAAAGGATCATCGGTGATTGCAAAGAAAGCGCCGGTTATACCAGCCAGCACATCTCCAGTGCCGCCAACCGTCATGCCAGCATTTTCCAACGGCTTTTACGCACGAGTATGCGGGATTCAGGGTGTGAAGCCACAAGAGGTTGTTCATATAGGTGATCACTGGGTATTTGATTTTATTAATCCCAGCAGGATAGGTATGAATGCGTATTACCTGGATAGGAAGAGGAAACGAGGCGGAAGTGTAATCGCGAGAAAATACGTTATAAGCGATTTGAGTGAGCTTCTGGGTGTATTTGGTCGTTAAAAGACAAGTCTTCTCACCGTCCCGAACCCGCGTGAAACCGACTTCCCAAGTCCCATGTAATCGGGGATCATGAAATTCACCATGAACCTACCGAGGAACCCAATAAATGACGTGCCTTTAATCTCGCATCTACGTCGTCGCAACCTCCCGATTTCAAGCTTTATCGCGTCCAGAACCACATAATCGAGCCCCTTCGATGCCGACAGGATATTGCCAATCAACGTTCTTCGTAAAAGCTCTCTGCGTGCTTCTCGATTCAGCTCTAAATATCGGTGGTAGTTATGCTGACTCAATGCTATCCAGGGTGTGATGAATTCGTAGGTTATTATTTCCGTGGAAATGCCGAACTCCACTTCTTTTAATGCTATGCCGCGTTCTACAATGGTATATACGTTTTCGCCTAATTGTATCGTGTCGTATTTGTCATAAATCTCTTTTAAAACTTCCGCACCTTCTTCTATACCCAACACAAACGCTGTGCCTTCTGATATCTTATACTGGATACGTGGATACTTGTAAAGGAGTTTGTCCACGTTTATGTGCTGATGCAGTAGTGCATATTCGTTGAAGCGAGTGGCGAAGAAGCCTCTTAGTTTCGCAGCGGATTCTTCTATTGGACGGTCGGATTTCAGGGTTAGGTGTAGGGTTTTTAGGTGCATGATACATCGTCTAAAAAATAAATATTAAATGCCTAACCTAATATAATAGAATTAAAGGAGCAGAAGATAAAAAAATAAAAGGTGAAACAGAAATAATGGAGAACAAAAAAGTATTTCTGGTGTCCATCATCCAGGAAGGCAAATTCTTTGTGGCGAGGTGTCCAGAACTTGGCGTGACATCACAGGGCGAATCTCTTGTGGAAGCACAGAAGAATCTCAAAGAGGCTATCGAACTTTATATCGAGAGTTTTGGGCTTGAAGACCTGCCTGA
>JAPDIG010000023.1 GCA_025966525.1 Candidatus Methanophagales archaeon
TTTGGATTAACGGCGAACTACTTAATTATATTATAACCCCCGCACCTATTAAATGCCATCTCGCTCTTATCTTCCTTCCAATCGCCACTCGAGAGCCTTCTTCTGCGCATATCGGTCTGCTCAATTTTACATCAATGGTCTCCTTTGTTACTCTTCTCACCTCGCCCATTGTAGTTGCAGTTCCAGCGCTCAACATTATACTCTCGCCCACTTTTATCGCCGGTATCTCCACTTCTTTTGCCACCCCAACAACGCGCTCCAATAAGTGGAATTGTATGCTCAGTTCGTTCCAAGTGGGAGGCAAAGAGCCAGGCATCCCTACACACTGCCCCACCAAGGAGTCTTCTATTGTCATGCTTGGGTCCAACTTTGTGCCAACACCTATTAGTCCACCGGGAGTCACTTCTTTTACTCTCTCTCCCCCTGCCATTATCGACGTTATCTCCGTTTCTATTGGCACCCATTTCTCCTTGCCTCCTGTTGTCACCACTCGACCTGGCCTTATCTCTAACCTATCGCCCTCTCTTAGCTTCCCTTTGAGCAAAGAACCGCCAATTACTCCACCCTTTAGCTTTTCTATCGGTGTTCCAGGTTTGTTTATATCAAAAGAGCGTGCAATATGCATAATTGGAGGTTCATCCACGGAACGTGATGGTGTGGGTATTGTTTGCTCTATGCTTTGTATCAATACATCCAGATTAACGGATTGTTGCGCAGACATAGGCACAATTGGCGAATGTTCCGCAATCGTTCCTTTAACAAAATCTTTTATCTGCAAATAATGCTTTATTGCCTCATCCCGAGAGACGAGGTCTATTTTGTTTTGTACGATTACCGTTTTCTCTACACCAATTAAGCTCAGAGCCATCAAATGCTCCTTTGTCTGTGGCTGTGGGCATGGCTCGGATGCGGCAATAAGAAGAACAGCACCATCCATTATCGCAGCACCGCTCAGCATCGTTGCCATTAGCGCTTCATGCCCAGGAGAATCAACAAATGAAACAGTTCGTAGCTCCTCGGTCTTTGAGCCGCAATGCTTACATATTTCTGCTACGGTGTAACAATCCGGCTCCTTGCAAACCGGACATCGTCTGAAGGTAGCATCGGCATAGCCAAGCCTTATAGATATGCCCCTCTTTATCTCCTCGCTGTGTCTGTCGGTCCACTCGCCAGACAATGCACTCACTAAGGTTGTTTTCCCGTGATCTACGTGTCCTACCATTCCTATGTTCACAGCAGGCTTTTTCGTTTTGTTTACCTCCTTTCTCTTTTATAGGTTTAATAAAAGATTTCTTTGATAAAACTTTCTTTTTTAATTTAAAGAAAGGTTCAGAGGGGGCGAAGAGAATGGAATTTGAGTTAAAAGAGGAAGAGAAGTCGTTTCAGAGCATAGTGAGACAGTTCGCAGAGAAAGAGGTAATGCCAAAAGCGGCAGAAATAGACAGAAAAGGAAAATTCCCTTCTGGTGTAGCACGGAGAATGGCAGAACTCAAACTTTCTGGGGTTCCTTTTCCAAGGAAATACGGCGGTGCTGGTGCAACACTGATGTGCTATGCAGTGATGGTAGAGGAGCTTTCAAGAGCAAATGCAAGCATTGGATTCTTAAGTGCAGCCGGACTTATCGCTATGTTTCCCATCTTCTATGCCGGTTCAGATGTGCAGAAGGAGGAATATCTTAGACCTCTGTGCGAGGGTAAGAAATTAGGAGCTTTTGCTTTAACAGAGCCTTTCGCAGGCTCTGATCCCGTTTCTATTGAAACAACCGCTACTAAGCGAGGCGATGAATATGTACTGAACGGAAGAAAGGCGTTTATCACAAATGCCGCGGTTGCAGACATATACGTGGTTTTTGCATATACGGATAAGGGCAAAAAAAGGGAAGGGATGAGTGCTTTTATCGTGGAAAAAGGGACAAAGGGGTTCTCGTATGCTAAAATAGAGAATATGCTTGGTATGCGAGGTTGTGTTGTTGGTGGGTTAGTGTTCAGAGATTGTAGAGTTCCTGGAGGGAATATACTGGGCAGCGAAGGTGATGGATTTCGGATAGCCATGGCTACCTTAGATAGAGATAGAATAGCCATGAGCAGCGTTGGCGTCGGCATTGCTCAAGCTTGTTTGGACGCCTCTAAGAAGTATGCACAAGAGAGAAAGCAATTTTCTCAGCCTATTGCCAATTTCCAGGCGGTTCAATTCATGCTTGCTGATATGGCTATGGAGGTAGAAGCAGCAAGATTACTCACATACAAAGCTGCGTATCTTGCGGATAAAGCGGAAAAATTCACGAAAGAAGCTTCGATGGCGAAGCTTTACGCTTCAGAAGTTGCACAAAGAGCTGCTACAAACGCAGTGCAAATACACGGGGGGTATGGTTGCACGAAAGAATGCCCAGCGGAAAGGTATTTTCGAGACGCTAAGATACTAAGCATTGTCGTTGGAACATCAGAGGTACAGAGAATGGTAATAGCGAGGGAAGAGCTGAGGCGTGAATAATGATGAAGAGAATTACAGGTTAGAAGAATATAACGATGCATCTTCCGCTTCGTAAATCCATATCGCATCATACCTGCCCAGTGTGTGATACACTTACAACGCCCACGAACTCATCGTCATCAATCACGGGCAGTCTTCTTATGCCCTTCTCTACTTCATCATAATTTTTATCACTATGTTACCCAACTTCTAATATAAATTTATGACGCTATCAATGAAGCATAGGGGGAATAAAAATGGATAAAAAGGCATCAGCGAGTTTTGCGATTGCGGTGAAGAACGCGATGTTGAGAATTGCTGATTCTCTTGTCCGTTTCGGTAAGAATCCACTGAGAGCAATAAGAATAATGGCTGATATGATAGGCATAGCGATGTTGAAACCCTTTGTTTTCATACAAAATCGTTTAATACAGCCGATATACACGCATTATGAGCGTGATTTGAAAGAAGTGAAGATGCGACCTGCGGAGGAAATGGAAAGAATGAGCATAGGAACTGGCGTGCTGCTGGTGCTTCTCTTTTTCGCTCTGTATTTGATAGTCATGCTTATACACGGGTGGTTTAGTTAGACCGTGAGTAAGTGCAAAATGCTAATACGGAATTTACTTTTTCTAAAGAAAGGTTTGTTTTAATTACTACTACCGATGCTTCCAACTCTGACGCTAATTCTCGACTTGCACGTGCATACAAATTACTCACATGATGGGCATGATCCAGTTGAAAAAATAATAGATAGTGCGATAGCGAAAAAGCTCGATGGTATCGCAATATGCGACCACGACACGATGGAAGGTTTTTTTGCTGCGCGAAAATACGTGGTTGACAACGATTTGGATTTAATAATCATCCCCGGCATAGAAGTAACGACTTCTAACGGTCATTTAATCGTGCTTGGATTAGTAGAGGGAATAGAAAAGGGTTCATCGCTGCAAGAAACGATAAGAATAGCGAGACAGAAAGAGAAGGAAAAGAGAGGCACCGTTGTAATTATTGCACCTCATCCTCTCCATCCTTTCCGCCACAGCATTGGCAACCTTTGCATGCATTCCGAATTGGACATAGATGCAATAGAAACATTTAATTCCCGGTACTTCCTCGGCACTGCGAACGAAATAGCAAGGAGGAGAGCAGCTCGTAAAAATATCATCGCTGTTGCTGGAAGCGATGCGCATTGTGCGGAATGCGTTGGTCTTGCAACTGTTGAAGTTGAAGTAGAGATTGAAACGGAAAACGAAGCCGAGCAAAAAACAAATCAAGAGATACAGGTGGAAGCGATTCTGAGAGGGCTAAAAGAGGGAAGGGTGAGGATAAAGAGTTGTAAGAGAACACCTTTTTGGGTTTATTTCAAGCAATTATTGTAAGATTTGGAATTTTTCCAACTCTTCAGGTGTATTTATGTTTATAAACGTATTTAAACCGGGGTCTATCTCCCTTATTTCCTTTACAGGTACGAAATAAATGTTTTTAAGTTGTGATAAAACGTCAAAAATCTTCCTCTTGCTTCTTCCTGTCGCCTCTTTTATCACTGCCAGCATCGGTTCCTTTCGATAGACTGCGTGCAATGGCTCTACCAGCCCGTTTTCCCATTTTGGCACCACTGCATCGTATCCGGTAGATGCTATTTCAAATAGAAATTTTGCAACATCCGGGTTTACAAATGGCATGTCACAACCAACGACGAGAGAAAAGGAAAAAGAAGCTCTTTTTAAACCAGATAGAACACCTGCAAGTGGACCTACTTCCTTCAGAGAGTCAAAGACTAAAACGATTTGTTTTGGTATTTTATTCGCGATTTGTTCTCCCTGCTTCTTGTCCCGTACAGCTACTATTATTTCGTCTGCCACACTTGATGCTTTATCAATAGTGTGTTGTATGAGTGGTTTGTTATTTAAGGTGATAAAGCATTTATCGAAGTGTTGAAATCTTTGGCTTTTTCCGCCTGCCAGGATGAGCACGGTCTTCTTACTTTGCAACACTTTTTCTTTTTCATAAAGAGAGAGCCTGTTTGGTTATATAATTAATTAAATAGGAAAAGGATGTTTATTATGCTATGAATAAAGAATGAGGGATAAAGGATAAAAAATAAGGAGGAGAAAAAGGAGAGGGGGTTGAAATATGGAAGCAAGAGATATAATATTTTCGGTTGTGATGGTCTTCTCTGCCTTTGTGCTGGTGTATAAGTTAGTATATAATTACAGTGCCAGGGACCCGGTGATCGTAATGTCAGCAGTGATATTGATAGGAATGCTCGCTATTTTGTTTTTAAGTGCGGGTGAACGGTTAAGGAGAATAGAAGAGGAGATAAAAGAGAAGGAGCTCTCTTTAAGGCTGAGCATGCAATCGGTGGAAGAGGAAGTGCGTGAGAAAGTGGATACTGCAACGAGAAGATTAAATGAAATAAGAGAGGAGATAGTGAAAAGAGGGTACAGGTAAGATAAAATAAAAGATAAACCGATGTGGCGAGAGGTAGTAGCGAAGTTTGAGGGTTTTCCATCGCAAAAGAAAGTGATAGAGCTATTATTAGAAAGAGGATTTCAAGTAAGTTCCGAAGGAAAAGTGGTTTCTGGCGGGATTGAGATACCACATACGCAGATAGCAAACGAGATAGGCGTGGATAGACGGGTAGTGGATATGACGGTGAAAAGAATCCTGAAGGAGCCTGAGTTGAAAAGAATATTTGGAAATATTCGTTCTCTTCCGTTTCTTTCTGATGTCGCTCCTTTGTTGGGGCTCAGTGTGATTATAATACATCCTACTGATGCTAAAAGAAGGGGGATACTTGGCGAAGTTGCTACGGTCATAGCAAAGCGAGGGATTAGCATAAGGCAAGCAGTTAGTGATGACCCCTATCTCGTAGATGACCCAAAACTCACGATTATCACCGATAAGAACATCCCAGGGGAGTTAATAGAGGAGATAGGACGGATAAAGAGTGTAAAAGGCGTACAGATTCATCCGCCATTATGAAACAAAAAAGAAGTACGGAAGAAATGAGATTCTCAATTGTTTCTGATGAGGACATTCTGGAAGGGAAAACCACTGATATATACTTCCTCAGAACGGAGGAGGTGTTGAAGAAGAAAGGAGTGAACCCCGAGGTGGTGGCGGAGGTTATTACCACAAGTGGAGAATGGGGGGTGTTAGCGGGTCTGGAAGAGGCGGCTCATTTGTTGGCGGGGAAGAACGTGGATGTGTATGCGATGCCAGAAGGCACGATTTTTTTCCCTTACGAACCGGTTTTGCGTATTGAGGGGCGCTATTTGGAGTTCGCAAGATATGAAACGCCATTACTGGGTTTTCTCTGTCATGAATCGGGGATAGCGACAAAGGCGTCTAAGATAAAGCTTCTTGCGGGCGAAGTTCCTGTCATCTCCTTCGGCACCAGAAGGCAGCACCCAGCATTAGCAGCGATGATAGAGCGATGCGCGTATCTGGGTGGAATAGACGGAGTGAGTTGCGTTGCAGGTGCGGAGCGGATAGGCATAGAAGCGACAGGTACAATGCCCCATTCTTTGATTATATGTTTCGGCGAGGGCAGACAGAAGGATGCGTGGAAGGCGTTTGACGAGGTGATTCCGGAGGAGGTGCCCAGAATATGCCTGTGCGATACTTATTATGACGAGAAAAAAGAGGCTATAATGGCGGCGGAAGCGCTTGGAGAATCTTTACGCGCTGTTCGCCTGGATACGCCAGCTTCGAGGAAGGGTAACTTCAGAAAAATTATAGAGGAAGTAAGGTGGGAGCTTGACATTAGAGGTCATAAGAACGTGGGGATATTCGTAAGCGGTGGTATAGATGAAGAGGAAGTGATTGCGCTGAGAGATGTCGTAGCAGGGTTTGGTGTAGGGACTAGCATTGCAAATGCCAGGTGCATAGATTTCGCACTGGACATAATAGAAATGGAAGGAGAGCCCTGCGCAAAGAGAGGTAAACGAGGCGGGAAGAAGCAGGTGTATAGACGAAAAGGCGCGATTGAAGAGGGTAAAGATAAGATAAGATTGGTAAAAGAAGCACCGCCAAAAGACACGGATATGGAACCGTTGTTGCAGCCGATGATTCGGAGGGGTAAAATCGTAGAGGATTTTCCGTTTTCTCTGGCGGAAGCAAGGAGAAGGGTGCTGGAGCAGTTGAAATTATGGAAATGAGAATAGAAAAAGCAAAAGAATACATTGCCGTGCATGGCGATTTCAAAGTGCTGAGTTCCGCGGTCTATAATGGCGGTTTTGTCAGAGCGACCACAATAATAAACTTGAATGTGAGCAACGATTTCAATGGAAACGCGTTTGAACTCTTCGATTCTTTTCTGGCTGAGCGAGGTTTAGAAAAGGAGGAAGTAGTAGGAATGATGACTGCCGTTCCCATGAAGAATGCAAGGATTATAAAGGGAGAAGATGTAACGGCGATCATTACCGCAGGCATATCAAAGCGTAGCCAGCGTAGCAAATCGCCTTCGACTGTAAACATAATCCTGCTGGTAGATAAGAACCTGTCGCAATCCGCGATGGCGAATGCAATGATAGTAGCGACGGAAGCGAAAACTGCCGCATTCTCAGACCTTGATGTGCACACGGAAAAAGGGGACTTATTCACTGGTGACGCAACTGATTCTGTGGCTATTGCCTGTAAAAGTTTTATCAAAAATGCTGCGCAATTTGCAGAAGTAGAAGAGGAGATATTCGCGGGTAAAGCGACAAAGATAGGAAAAACGATCTACAAAGTTGTAAGAGAAGGAGTAAAAGAAGCTCTTTTTCGCCATGATGAGTTGAGCGTGGATAGACCGATACTTACAAGGCTGGCGGAACGAGGGATACATTTAAAAGATATGGTATCAACAGCTCTGGAACTCTATGTAGCAGTGGAGGAAGAAGACAGAGATGAAGAAGAGCTAAAAAAGAAGCTGGAAGAAACGATAAGGAAAGAATGTTCGGATGTGAATGTGGCATTGCTACTGGCATCCGCGTTTCACATGGATGAGGGAGAAATAAGAAAAGGTAGAGCAGGGAAGGCGGGAGAAAATGACGCAACTAATATTGTCGCTGATGAGCTCATAGGAATAGACATAGCAGAATACATAGGCGGGAAAAAAGCGCTTTTTAATTTCTTTTATTATGATACGAGAAAACCGGGGATATTAGGGAGATTGGATGTATTCATGGACGACGCAATCGGCGGATTAATAGCAGGGTGCATGAGTAAGATGCTTTCCAATTACTAGATTTTGCAACTATAGAAGCTTCACCGTCTCCTCCACAGGTATTTTATTCTCCTTACAGACCGCAATAGTGCAAATATTCCTTATTTCTATATCTTTAAGATAAAGGAAGGCTATTATCGTGCCAATATTGATAGGATAACCTCTAAGTGTGTTTTTTATCGTTGCAACGAAATATCGCGAGAGGGCGTGCTCAAAAGGGATAAGTGATTTATCCGCCTCATAAGCTGATAAAGCCCCGGTTAACACTTCCTTATAAGCAGAAGGGGGCATCAACTGGATAGCGGTGCTCACGTCCTCCGCTGAAATCGCATCCTTCACCGCATCGGCATTGAAATCAAAAGCATACACGTAAGGTAAGAAATATTTCCTCATCTCCGCCTCTGCTATCTCTTCTGATTTGCAGCGCAGCAAAGTCATGAGATTCGCAATGTCAAACTCAGTCCCGATAACTTTTCTTACTATTTCCTTATCCGTCCCTCCTAACTCCTCTATTTTATTCCATAGAGCATCCGCGATTTCCTCATCAAGCGCGTTTTCGAGGATTAATACCTTCTTGCTTTTTTCATATTCAGGCAACGCTTCTTCCAAAACGCCCCTATAAGGATTTTCTAATTGTTTTATTACACTTTCTATCGAGTCAGCACCAGCTAATCTGCTTATTCTACGCTTGAAGAAATCTTCAATCGGGAAAAACAAATCGGGAGGTTCTGTCTCTGTCCCCGTTCCAGTTCCCGTTACCGTGATCGCCGCAGCTTTAGCTCTGATAACCGCTTTCAGATTTTTTACCTCCAAGCGTCTAAGAAATACCTCAAATAGGTTTCTTATCGCACCTTCTGTTGACTTCATCACCATTAAATACTGGTCTATTAAGTCTTCCTTCAACGCTTTTTCTATTTTTCTTGCATCTACTTCTGTCGCAGCCGCTTTCGTTAATTTCTCATTATATGCAGTATCCATCAGTGAAGCCAAGAAATCTTCCCTGCGAGTATCTACAAGTTCTCGTAATCTCCTCTCGTCCAGAAGCTCGCTCATCCTCGCTCTTATCCTCGCATATACATACGCATATTTCGATACGTTCATCTCCTCCATTTCACCTCGCAACACTTTTTCTTTTTAGAGACTGTTTCCCAAATAATTATTAGCAACACTGACAACTTAAATTTTCAGCCCCGCACCAGGTCTCCACACCAGCTCCCTTTCTCTTTTTCTTAACCCGCCATATTCTCCTTCTAAACACTTCTTCGTCACGTTTATCAAATCTTCAGTGCTTGATTGGAGATAATTCCTTGCATCTTCATATACCCCCTCTTCACTTTTTGCTATCGCACCGGCATATTCCCCCAATGTTTTTCTATACGAACTCACGAATCCACTCTTAAACTCCACTTTTCTCCTTGTTATCCTTTTTATTTCTTTCACAACTTCAGAATGCGGTGGTAAAAACAGTGGCACGCCTAACAAACCATACCATTCGGGGTCACGCTCATAATACGCCTTCAAGAAAGCATTGAGAGCAAATCTTTGCATTCTCCTTGCTAACAGCTCCTCTTTCTCCCTGACATAAATGGGCGCTGTGAACTCCAGCGGAACTTTCCTTATTTTTCTACTTGCCGGTGGTTTTTTCTCTTCTATTCGCTCCCTCGTTTTAGCTGCGAGTTCCGAGAACCACACTGAATATTCAGTTTTATGCACATGCGAATGCGTATCTTCATGCACTGATCTGGTAATCATAAACCGCGAAACCGTAAAGTCATAAGCGCGATACTTACTTCTCATTATCCACACCTTTGCCAGCTCATAATTCTCAATCAAAATGTAAGCCGTATCAGACCTAATCTCGAACTCTGAAAAATACATCTTCTTTAGATGTTTTTCGACTGTTGTTCGTCCAGCATTAACCGCTTCATTCAATCTTTCTCCTATCCAGTTTCTTGCCCCTCTCATCCCAATTGCTTTTTCAAACTCAGGAATAAAACTTTCAATCTCCTTAAGCAGTAATAAAAAGGAATCAACAGAGATACCATTCACGTGATTAATAGTGAGGAAGGGTCCTTCACCTGCTTTTTCAAACATCGACTTCGATTCTTCGGTCAACCTTAACCCCATAACTTATCCCCATTTCTTATTTCTCTTCTAATTTATTTGATTTTGAGCATTTACCCCTTACTTATCAACCCAACAATCTCCAAAAACCGCTCCACCTCTTCCTCCGTGTTATATAAATATACTGAAGCCCTGACCGTTCCTTCCGCATCCAAGCCCAGATATTTCATCAGTGGTATGCAGCAGTGATGTCCCGATCGCACAATTATGGCTGCTTCGCGGTCCAACCTCAATGCAACATCATTGGGATTCATCCCCTTTACATTGAAAGAGACCGTCCCTATTCTTCTCCCCAACTCAAAGGCTTCACTGCCACCACCATAAATTTCGATTTGCTCTATCTCCCGTAGCCCTTCTATGAGCTGCGTGCCCAGTTTCTCCTCCTGTGCTTTTACCTTTTCCATCCCTATTCTCTCTAAATATCCCACCGCTGCACTGAGACCTATTGCTCCTGCTATATTTGGCGTGCCGCTTTCAAATCGCTCATACGTCCCTATCAAGCTATAATCAACAAACGAAGCATCTTCTACTGCCCCCCCTCCGACCGTAAGAGGCTCTATTTCTTTCATAAGTTCCTCTTTGACGACTAAACCACCGATCCCTGTGGGACCAAGCATTTTATGCCCGGAGAACGCAAGAAAATCACAGCCTATCTCTTTGACATCTAATGGTATGTGGGGAACTGACTGAGCGGCATCAACAAGCAAAAGAGAGTTGTTCTCCCTGCACAGTCTCGATATTTCTTTTACCGGAAGCATTACTCCAAGCGCATTGGAGACGTGCGTTATCGCCACTATTTTCGTCCTTTCATCTATTACTTCGTCAAAATCCGATATCTCGAGCATGCATTTGGTCTTATCCCTGTCTTCCGGAATCACATTGGGTTTCACCACTTCCAGTTCCACCCCCAACTTGTTCTTTGCACGTATCCAGGGCAAAAGGTTGGAATGGTGCTCCAATAGACTAAATACGACTTTATCTCCTTTCTTCAGTCCAATTCCTGATGCTACCATATTTATCCCTTCTGTGGTGTTCTTTGTGAAAATGATTTCTTGTGGCTTGGCTCCAATGAATTTCGCTACCTGCATGTGTGCGTCCTCGTATTTCTGCGATGCTATCTGCGTTAATCTATGCACGCCACGACCTACATTCGCATTGTAATTTCTGTAATAACCCTGAATTGCGTTCAAAACAGGCTCTGGCGTCAAACTCGTCGCTGCACTGTCCAGGTATATTATCCCGCTATCCAAAATCGGAAAATCTTTTCTTATTTCTTCGATGCTGATGGTCATATAGCTCTCAAAAAAAGAAGTGCAACAAACCTATAAATCTATTATATAACCGTGTTCTTATGTGAGAATCTGTGGTAAAAAATGGAAAAAGATAGACACGTTTTTGAAACTATGGGAAAAGCAAAAGTGGTGGTAGAAGACGGGAAAGTAGTTGAAGTTGGCGAACCTGTGCTCAGCTATTGCCCGCTGTGGGCTAAAATACGTGGAATAAAGGAACTGAACATACGAGTAATAAAAGAGAACATAGAATTCAGGATACATGATTTCGGGATGTGCACAGCGGATAGAGCGGTAGAGTTGGAGGTTTTTGTTGGCTTTGGCGCTTCTGAGACGTTCATGACCGCACTGCGCAGAGGTTTACTCGATGCCACTGTAACGGTTTGTGAGGGTGCAGGTACAGTAATCACTTCCGATTCTACACTCGTGCAGGGAATAGGAGCACGGTTAAGTGGTGTAATTGAGACTACACCTATTGAGGGAATAATAGAAAAGATAAGTGATAAGAGCGGGAAGACACTTGACCCGCCAAGGATAGACCAGGTAGCAGGGTTGCGGTTAGCACTTGAACTTGGCTACGAAAGAGTGGGTATTACCGTGTCCACATTGACAGATGCTGAGCAATGTAGGGCTATCAGCGAGCACACCGTGATATTCGGGGTGCACCTCACGGGCATCTCCAGATCAGAGGCTGAGGAGCTCTGTGAAATCGCTGATCTTATTACTGCTTGCGCATCGCCGCACATAAGAGAACTGGCAAAGGAGAAAGCCCTTTTACAGGCTGGTACGGCAATCCCGATATTCGCACTCACGCCTGTGGGCAAGGAACTGCTTTTAGAACGTGCAAAAGAGGTCGAAGATACGTTGTTATTGAATACCATGCGGTTACCGGTGCTTCCGGAAGAGCGGCAGCCTGGACCGCTGGTGTAATCTCAAAACTATAAGCGTCTGTAAGAACCTATAAAGGGGTGCTTTGAGTATACTGCTCTGTCGGATTTCAGTAAGGTTTTTAGGTGCATAATACACAGTTCTCACCACTGTTTCCCGTACTTTCTTCGACGGGTCGTTCAAACACGCTTCTACGTAAGCAGCATCGTCGAATAGCCAAATATCCCGCATCAATACTGCCAGTATCACTTCATCAAGAATGCTGGCAGTTTCATGGAAAGGGAGTATAAAGAGCTGGGAGCGGCGATAAAGGAGAAAGAAGTTCCGAATTCATGAAAGAAGGAGGTGAACTCCGCGAGCATCTTTCAGAAGGATTATATCTCCTCTTCTTTAATAAATCCCTCCCTTTTCAACCAGAGAATCGCACGGAAGAAAGCATCTACTCTTTTACCCCCGGCAATAAAATTGTACAGCTCTTCCAGTCGTGAAATAGGAATAGAATCGAGAATCCGGATTGCTCGTTCAATAGCTTCAATCCCCGCTTCCCCCGATGCCTCCCAGAAACCTTCTATCCAGAACATCCCGATTCGCCGAAATAGTAGCTCATTCAGCTCCTTATCCGTCAATTCACGAACTGCATCACGAATCTCAAGAGCAAGATTTTTATACCTCCTCGGTTCCCATCTAACGAGCTTCGCTTTCCTTGGTGATGGGCTATGGTCTTCACCGAGCAGAAGTAGAATATCTCCCCTTTCTTGTTCTGCAAGCTCGTCCAGTTGTCTATCAATCTCCGCATCTCTCAGTTCTATCTCCCTCATTTGTAATTCCATCGCTTCTCGATACTTCTTACCGGCTTCTTCATAGCGCCTCTTAAAAAACAGGTCAACTTTATCCCGCAATGCCTCTTCGTGCCGCTCATAAATTTCAGCCGTTATTACAGGCATTTTCTCTAAGAACACCTTCTTCCCCGTATTATGGATAAATTCCTCCACTGTTCTCCATGACAGTGTTGGTCTTAAATCCAGAGGATGTAAGCGAGGAGGTTCTCTACCCTGCGCTAATTTATTGAAGTGATTCTCTATTCGCTCCCGTTCACTATTCTCCATGACCGATGTGAATTCCAGAAAAATTATTTGCACCCTTGACAAGAACTTCTTTATCACTGGTACCCACTTGCTCCATATCTCCTCCTGGTGTGGGATAGCGATGTGATAGACAGTTACCTGTGCTACTCGTTTAGAAGGCATTGGTCGTGTTCAAAGAAGTCGGAGTTCAGGATATATCAAATTAAATTAAAGTCTTGACACATGAAGAATATATAAAAATCAGTTAAGCATAAAACAAAAATAAAAATAAAAGAGAATCAAAGAGTATATGAGAATGGAAAAGAAATACAAACCAGAGATAATAGAAGGGAAGTGGCAAGCGAAATGGAACGATTCGATGTACTATTTCGAGGCATCTCCGGACAAGGTGCCTTATATCATAGATACACCACCACCCTACCCTACTGGCGATTTCCATATCGGTAATGCATTAAACTGGTGCTATATTGATTTTATCGCACGTTACAAAAGGATGCGTGGTTATGATGTGTTGTTTCCCCAGGGGTGGGACTGTCACGGGCTGCCGACAGAAGTGAAAGTGGAAGAGATACACGGCATATCCAGGCATCAGATAAACAAGCAGGAGTTCAGGGAGCTTTGCAGACAGCTTACTTCGGTAAACATAGAGCAGATGAAGGGAATGATGAGAAGGCTTGGTATGTCCATAGACTGGAGCAAAGAGTATGTTACGATGGACGAGCGCTATAAAAGATATACTCAACTTTCTTTCTTGAAGATGTATCGTGATGGGTTAATATATCAAGCAGAGCATCCTGTGAACTGGTGTCCACGGTGTGAGACAGCGATAGCCTTCGCAGAGGTTGAATACGAAGATAGAGATGCCTATTTGAATTATATACTGTTCAGGAAGATTTTGGTAGGAGCAGAAAAAAAAGAAGCCGAGTATGTAGAAATTGCAACCACGAGACCAGAACTGCTTGCGAGTTGTGTTGCCGTAGCTGTGCATCCTGATGACGAACGTTATAAGAGCATCGTGGGAAAAGAGCTGGAAGTGCCGATATTTGCGCATCGCGTAAAGGTATATGCAGATGAAAGCGTTGACCCCGAGTTCGGAACTGGTGTAGTGATGATCTGCACGTTTGGCGACCGGCAGGACGTAAGATGGTGGAAATTGCATAATCTGCCTTTAAGAGCGTCAATAGACGAAAGAGGGCGGATGACAGAAATCGCATTCGGGTATGAGGGGTTAAGCGTAGAAGAATGCAAACGGAAGATAATAGAAGATTTAGATGCTAAAGGATTGCTCAAAAGACAAGAGCGGATAAACCAAAATGTGGGTGTTTGTTGGAGATGTAAAACACCCATTGAAATCATTTCTACACGACAGTGGTTTGTGCGTGTGAGGAAGGAGGAGATAATAAATGCAGCACGAGAGATAAAATGGTATCCAGAGCATTTCCGCATTCGATTGGAAAATTGGGTTGAATCCATGGAATGGGACTGGTGCATATCCAGACAAAGGATTTTCAGTGTGCCTATTCCGGTTTGGTATTGCAAAAGATGCGGTGCAGTAAAAGTAGCCTCCGAAGAGGCTATACCGGTAGACCCGGTGGTAACAAGCCCGAATACACCTTGTGCTAATTGCGGCGGTACCGAATTCGAGGGTGAAAAGGATGTGTTGGATACATGGATGGACTCCTCGCTAACTGCTCTCTGGGCTGCTGATTGGAGTTTTAATGCCGGGTCAGGAATCGAATTCCCGGTAGAACTAAGACCGCAAGGGCATGATATCATAAGAACATGGGCTTTTTACTCCATCCTTCGCTCCATCGCTCTTACCAAAAAAATACCCTGGCGTACCATCTTGATAAACGGGATGGTCCTGGGTGAGGATGGGTATAAAATGAGCAAATCAAGAAATAATACCATTTCACCGGACGAGGTGATTCAAAAGCATGGTGCGGATGTATTCAGGCAGTGGGCGGCAATTGGCGGCGCAGTGGGCTCAGACGTGCAATTCCGGTGGAAGGATATAGTAGCCGCAAGTAAATTCATGCAGAAATTGTGGAGTATTCTCAGGTTCTCTATGATTCATTTGTCTGATTATAAACCCTTCTTAAATAAAAAAGAAAGCTTTACCAAAGAAAAAAAGAATCTGAGAGTGGTTGATAAATGGTTGCTCTCAAAACTGAACAAGCTCATTGTGTCTGTGACTGCCTCGATGGAAAACTTCAAGTTTGACGAGGCGATGAAAGATATAAGAACTTTTGCATGGAACGTGCTTGCAGACAATTACATAGAACTGACGAAGTCGAGGTTGTATGGGCGTGGAGGAGAGGAAGGAAAGGAATCGGCTAAATATGCGCTACACCAGACGATGAAGACGCTTTCTGTTCTTCTTGCGCCTTTCATACCATTTTTTGCCGAAGAAATGTATTCCTATATCGCAAACGCAAAGAAAGAGGGTGAGAAGAGTGTACACGAGGAGAAATGGCCGGAGCCAGATATGATTGACTCAGAAGCAGAGCAGGAAGGCGATTTAATTGCCGATATTGTCCGAGCAGTTAGAAATTATAAATCTAAACGCGGTATTCCGTTAAATGCACCCTTAAATAAAGTAGGGATATACGTGGATAAGGAGGGTTTTGATACCGAGGATATAGAGAACGCGACAGCGACAAAGGTGGAGCTATGCAAAAGCATGAGCGAAATTAGCGAAGGAGAGATTATTGATGTTGACGGTACAAAAGTGGAGATAATCAGGTAGCTCCTATGAAGGAGGGAATAGCATTTCATGCATTAATATAGTTTTAAATATAAAGTCAAAATCAATTATGGCAAAAAGAAAAGCAACGAAGAAAGCGAAGAGAGGAGGAGGCAGAGGCGAAGAGCGTGGGCTTATGTCCTCTGCGGGATTGATGCGGTATTACGACGTAGAGGAGTCTGCGGTTAAGCTATCACCCAAGACGATACTACTCGTTGGCGTCTTTATTGGTGTGGTGGTATTAGGGCTGGAGATATATTTCGGTATCTGGCCAGCTTAATTAAATGAGGCATGGCGTGAGCATGGTCATGGTGGACATAAGCGAAAAAGAAGCGCTTGAACGGGTAGCAGTAGCTTCTGGCAGCATAAAATTGAAAAATAGCACTATTGAGAAGATAAGAAGTGGGAATATAAAGAAGGGTAATGTGCTCGGGTGTGCAGAAACAGCAGCGATATTAGCAGTGAAAAAAACCCCTGATATGATCCCGCTATGCCATCCAATAAGCGTTGAAGCTGTAAAAGTTGATTTTTCGATAGATGAGGAAGATATAAAAGCGGCAGTGTCTGTGAAGTCAGTAGGAAAGACAGGCGTAGAGATGGATGCACTGCATGGTCTATCCGTGGCACTGCTAACGATTTGGGACATGGTAAAATCGGAAGAGAAGGACGAAACGGGAAATTACCCGCATACGTGGATAGAAGAGATAAAGGTAGAGAGAAAAGAGAAAAAGCCTAAACAGAAAAAATCAAATCAATTTTAAAAAGTTTCTTTGGTAAAGCTTTCTTTTTTAAAGAAAGGTTTGCGGGGGTTGCTGAGTTAGGAAAAGGCGCAGGGCTTAGGACCCTGTCTCGAAGGAGTCCGCGTGTTCAAATCACGCCCCCCGCATGATTTTTGTGTTGAATATACCTACTTCTCTATCACCATCTCCTCCACTGCAATTCCAAAATGCCGAGCCGCCTCCGTCACATGAACGAGAACCTCATCACCCTCCTTTAAATCAACCACCGAAATCGGCTTCTTTTTAGCCTTGCTCACCAACTTTATCGTCTCGGCATTCTGAAGTATAATACTGCATTTCCTCTTCTCCCCGCCTCCTGTTTCCACTTCCGCTTCCACGAGCATAAGCGGTCGCCTCTCTATCTTCACCCTGCCTACCACCGCGCTTCTTGCATTTCCTTCGGCATTCACGATCAATACGCCATCCCCGGACTTCAACTCCGACAGATACCTCGTCTTCTCTCCTACCAGCACATAAGCATACACGCCGCCTGCATTCACCCTGAACGGTCTCGCAGCTACGTAAGGACTCTCCTCTGATTCCGAATGCACAAGGAACAACGCAAAAGACTGTGAACCCACCAGCATCCCCTCTCCTAAGGTCATCAATGAGCAGGTATCCACACATACTCTATCACCCATTTCAAGTTCTTCCACGCGTGTTATCCTCGCGGTGGAAAGAGAAATCTTACCCATCTTACCCGCTTCTCTTATCTCCACTGCTCTTTTTATCTCTGAAGGGTCATCAGTGTCAAGGAGAACACCATCAGCACCATATTCAAGTGTTTCAAATGCGGTCCTCGCCTCTTCTGCACTCTGCACACCTGCTATCACCTTTGCTTCCTTCTTCTGCAATTCCGCAATTATATTCTCCAGCGGTATTATCTTCCAGTCCTTTCCTACTACCATCACATAATTACAGTAATCAGCAATATCCACTGCAAATCGCTCATACTTCTTGCCTCTTATCTCTACATATCCGGCATTGATTTTACTACCAAAAGTCTCTTTCAATGCACCTAAAACACTCGATTCGCTTATTTCTGCGGGAATCGGTTTTGTTCCATCTCCTTCGCTTCCTTTTCCATAAACAACCACATCTGATTCTCCGTTCAACTTAGACTCGGACATAAATGCTGCTATTTTTATACGACCCAACTCCCTCACCTTTGCTACATCCTCATCTTCTACAAGCACACCATCCACGCCAGATTCCAAGCCCGTTGTAATCCTTGATTTTCTTTCTTCCCACGTACCCACGTCATCATCTGCTTTTATCCATATCTCCTTTTCTTTCATTTCGGAAAATCACCTTCTCTACTTTCAGTTTTAGCTTAATATAGTACATAAAATAAAAATAATAAGACATGTTCATCGCTGGTATAGTACTGGATAGTAGCGGAAGACGATACCACTTTACTTAGGTCCTTTTCCATGTCAGGGACTTAAGTGAGGAGAACACAGTATCTCCGAATACATTTTTGGGATGATAACAAAAGAACATATTCCGAGCGTTTCTAACAAATAAAATCAAGCATATTCATCCCTAAAATTCATAGAGGCTGGCATACTTATCGAATTAAGCGACAGAAAAAGCAAAAAATACCCTCCTCTTTGAGCATCTCGATTACCACTGCTTCAATTATGCTCATCCTGAACAGGATGTTGACAAATCTCCTGAATGGAACACGCCCTTTGAAGAACTGCCACACATTGTACAGCATGCATCCAAATATGAAGAGTGCGATATAAGCATTACGATGAATGATTTATCCCGGCGATAGCCTTGACATTATAATGTAATGCACTTCCGGAGGGTATCGCCATTTTTATTTCGGAGACATAGTTATTTATATTACAATGCGGGAGATATAAAAAGGAAGTAAGGACATTACGAAAAATGAGAGTAAAAGAAAAAGTCATTAAGATGATTGAAGAGCTTCCAGAGGACATAACCGTTTCTGATATTATGGCTGAGTTGTATTTCCGGCAAAATGTTGACGAAGGCTTGAAGGAACTCGATGAAGGAAAAGGCATCAGCCATGAAGAAGTCAAAAAACGGTTAACCCGATGGCTAAAATAATATGGTCGCCTTTTTGCGGAAAACGTGTTTAAACGAATTGAACAATTGGAGCTTTTTCCATACTCCGGAAGGATAGTGCCAGAATAATGGGTTTCACTCTTTCAATTAAGCCCATCTCTTTTGCCTCTTTCAAAATTCTTAAAGTTCCTATGCATTCAACTCCAATCCTTTCTGCTTCTTTCCTCGCTTTTGCGTCGTCTATTAAAAGAAATGCTCCGAGTTCTTGTGCGAGGACGATGGCTTCACTTTCCCCTTCCCCTAACCTTTCGGATAATTTCTCTACCTTGTTTTTATCTTTAGCTTCCACCCTTTTTATCCAAACTGCTTCTTTTACTTCTTCCGCTCCCGGTTTGCCTCTGCCTCTTACCACAATATCTTCAAAAACCGCATTTGGAATTATTAGTTCTTTGACGGTCTCTCTTAGGAGATACAAATAATCAGCTCTGGCGAAAGAGATAATCGGTCCTGAATTGGCAATAATCATCTTTTTATCTTCAAATTTTTGGCAAGTTCCTTCTTTAACTCTTCTTCGCTCATATCTATTACGGGTATATCAAATTTAGTCATTAAATCGAAAAATTCGTTTCTGGTTATTCCCAGGAGTTCAGCAGCTTTTCCCTGAGATATTTTCTTCTTTCGCAAGAGTTCAAGCACCGCTCCTTCTTTTGATTTTCGTCGAACATCTTCATCCGCAAGGTCTTTTTCTGATATTTCTTCAGGAAATTCCAGGACCAACTTTCTCGATATGACTCCTCCTTTATGTTCTATTTGTTCCATACTATAATT
>JAPDIG010000024.1 GCA_025966525.1 Candidatus Methanophagales archaeon
TCTACCCTCTTCGAGACGTTATCCCCAAGGTCATCTACCCTCTTTGACATATTATCCCCAAGGTCATCTATCCTCTTCGACATGGTATCCCCAAGGTCATCTACCCTCTTCGATAATTCCGATACTATTCCTTTTACTTCCCCTATCATCTCCCTCATTTCATAAATCGCAACTTCTAATTTAGTCATCCTTTCTTCCATCTTTCTTTCCCCTCACAAATGCTATGTTATGTTTAGATTGAATATTACACTACACAATCATCGTAGCTGCTGAGGCTATCTTTGAAAATCTCTCCACTGCTTCCCTCGCAACTGGTCCCCTTATCTCTGAGCCCTTTGGAGCCCCCTTATCGTCTACGACAACCGCAGCATTATCCTCAAACTTCACACGCATCCCGGAAGGACGCCTGTATTCTTTCTTCTGCCTTATTATCACCGCCTTCAATATCTGCTTCTTTATTTCTGGTCTTCCCTTTTTCACTGATACAATCACCATATCCCCGATTCCCGCTTTTGGATACCTGTTTTTCACACCCCGGTATCCTTTCACCGCTATTATCTGTAACACCTTTGCACCAGTATTATCTACGCAGTCTAAACGCGTACCTGTCTGCAAAGCCTTCGTTATCTTCGCTTTCACTCCTTTCATTTCTTCTCTACCACCACAAAGCTTTTCGTCTTGCTCAGCGGACGGCACTCTGCTACCTTCACTACATCTCCAACCTTTGCCTCTATACAAGGCGGATTATGTGCATGTATCTTTGACCTTCTCTTTTCGTACCGCTCATATTTCCTTATCTTCTTCAGATAAGACCTCAAAACGACAACGGTCTTCGGTGCTTTATCACTTACTACCACGCCTTCTATAATCTGTCCTCTTACCGGTAACTTACCGTGAAATGGGCAATTTTCATCTTCGCATTCCTTCTCTGGCAGCCAGACATCTATCCCTATATCTCTGTTCTTATTCCCCATTTTGTAATTATTCAAATAGTATTCTGTTGCCTTATAAATAAATTTAGAACTTAATATTCAAGATTTGGAATTTATTCATTTCTTTATCCTGTCCTCAGGTCTTGAAACAAGCATATCTCCCCTTACCCTTACTTTCACCCTCTCATCTCCGGGTAGTTCAAAAATGAACACATTTTCTGCTTTTGGTATTTTCTTCTCTTTTCTATGCTCATTCTCTATAATAAGCATATTCCTCGTCTCGTCAACCACCGATCCGCAAATCCCCTTCTCACTACTATTACTGCTTTCTTCCACTTCTGCTCTCAATCCTATCAGCTCATGCAGCAATATATTACTCGGTGTTATTTTCATTCTTCACCTTCTAATCTATATCCCATCTCACGCAGCGTTTTCTTTACCAGTTCTTCTTGATTACCCTGTAATTCAACGCAGCCCGCTTTTACCGTGCCACCACAAGCGCATCGCGACTTCAGTTCTTTCGATAGCCCCTTCAGGTCCACTTCCTTCTCATTTATTCCTTTTATCACCGTGGTAATTTTCCCAAACCTTCTTTTCACTGTTGACACCTTTACCATCTGCTGCTCTTTTGCTATCTCCTTGCAAATACATAGGTCCTTTGGCAATCCACATTTAGGGCAAACTTCCATGCTCATTTCCCCTTTTCCCTTTCTAATTCTCCTTCAACCGTTTTTATCCTTGCAATTGTTCTTCTTATCTCCCTTACTCTGCCCGGATTCTCCGGAGCTCCACCCATGGCTATTATCCCGCGCTCACGCATTAAATCAGTCATCAAACTCTCCAATTCATCCATCCTTTCTTTTTCACTCATCTTTCTTATTTCATCAATTCTAAATATGCTCATTCTTCCTTTCCTTCCTTATCCTCTATCTTTTCCTCCTCTTCCTTTTCTCCTTTATTCACAGCTACTACGCGAAGGGCATCGGGTACTTTGGCATCTGGCTTTACTATCCTCACCTTTACACCTATAACACCGGATTTTACCTTTGCTATTGCATAGCCATGGTCTACTATTTCCTCCGCTACCGCACCGCAATGTTTTATATACCCATCTACCATCTTCTCCATTCGCCCACGTGGTCCTTTGAGCTTCCCCGACATGATAATCTCGCAACCTAACGCACCTTTATCCATTATTCTTTGCAGCGTTGACCTGCCCGCCCTCCTGAAATGCCAGCCTCGCTCTATAAGCTTTGCGAGTCGATTAGCCATCAACGGCGCGCTCAGGTCTGGTACATCTATGGGTTGCACATCTATTTGCGGGTTATCCAGCTCTTGCCTCCTGTTTATGTCGTCTGTTAGCCTTTTTATCCGCCGTCCATCTTTCCCTATTATCATCCCCGGCTTCTCAACACTCACCGTTATCTGCGTGCCCATTGGCGTCCTTTTTATATCCATCCCCCCATAACCCGCTCTATCCAACTCTTTCGCGAAATATTCGTCCATTCTCACCTTCTTTATCCCTTCCCGCACAAAAATCTTCTCTATCACTTTCTACTCCCAACTCACCTCTTCCCTCAAGACCATTTCAATAGTAACAGTATCTGTATTCTTAGGCGTAGCACGACCAAAAGCACGTGGCATTATCCCTTTTATCGTTCGACCTTTCTTCGTGGATACATGCCATATCTTCATCGCTTCTGGGTCAAGCCCTTTGTATTCTGCATTGCCTTTCGCATTTCTTATCAATTTTAATATCTCCTCGCTTGCTTTTACCGGATATCTACCAGCATACCACTTATTTAGCCCCCTTCGATGTGCAACTTTCTTTTTATGCCGCTTGAAAGGAATAGCCGCACGCTTTTCAAGCACCGCCTCCAGATATGCCTCCGCCTCCTCTACTTTCTTCCCTTTTATCGCTCTGCACACTTCTAACGCATGCTTGGGCGATATATGAGCTTCATAAATCATTGCCTTTGCAGTTGTCTCTGAATCAATTTCGGTTTTAGTCCCGGTTTCAGTATCTATGCAAAATTTTACCCTGCCCATCTTTCGTTCTCTTCTCTTCTTTTTACTTCAGTGGCACATATTTTGAAGACCTCGTAGCTCCTACGCCCGCTGCTCCATGTAATACTTTCTTTCGTGTCAATGCAAACTCGCCGAGATAATGCCCTATCATCTCTGGCTTTATTTCCACGTAATCAAAGCTCTTTCCGTTGTGTATCCCTATCTTCTTCCCTACCATACTCGGCAGCACGATGAAATCTCGTAGATGTGTTTTAACACCTTCCTTATCTGACTTAAGTTCCTCCAGCAGTTTTATCTCTTTTTCTCTTAATTCACGCTTCAATTTCCTTCGCTGCCTCGCACCCAACAATTCTGCTAAATCTTCGAGCTTCATTTTCTTTAGCTTTGCCACCGTATATCCACGATATGTGAACTCTTCTTCCTCTTTTTTGAGTGTAGTCTTAGCTTTAGCTTTCTTCTTTGCCATTTTTCTCTTACACCGTAATTATTCTATGCTTTGTCAACTTATAAATCCTATACTCTAAAATCGAAATACTAAACAATACCACCTTATCTACTGTCCACATCTCACCTCTTTCCAGTTCTTTTTGCCGCTATGCTCCCTACTTTTCTCCCTGGCGGTGCACCCCTACCAGGCGTCTTGGACTTCCCAACGTGTTGATGACCACCACCACCGAACGGATGGTCAACAGGATTCATTGCAACGCCCCTTACTGTGGGGTATTTTGCCGCACGTGTCTTCATCTTATGATATTTCTTCCCCGCTTTTACAAATGGTTTTTCAGTCCGACCACCACCTGCAACCACTCCTATCGTGGCGAAACAATCCGAAGACAGCCATTTCTTCTTCCCGCTCGGCATCAGCACAAGCGTTTTTCCCGTTTCTTGCTCGTGTGCTAACACCGTAGCAAAATTACCTGAAGCCCTTGCGAACTTACCTCCGTCGTTTGGTCTTGCTTCTAAGTTACAAATTGTAATTCCCTCCGGAATACTGTGAAGAGGCAAAGTATTTCCTGTTTTTATCGCCGCTGATTCTCCATAGACCATCTCATCGCCTTCCCCAACACCCTCCGGTACGATTACAAATCTGTCCCTCACTTGCTTCTCCTCTTCTATCCTTATACGGGCAATAGGGGCACTTCTTGCGGGGTCATGCACTATTTCCTCAACCACACCCGATACCTTCTCGCGCTTGTTCACTTTCACGTGTTCGAGATTTCCTTTGTATTTGTGTGAAGGAGCCCGGAAAGTGGGCGAACCTCTTCCTCTCCGCTGTGCTTTTATTCTCTTTCCCATTTTTGTCTCCGAAACATAACCTACAATATACCAAGTAAGGTGCCTATCTCTTTTGCCTTGCCTTCCTCTTCCAATTCTATTATTGCTTTCTTCTCTCCTTTAAATGTTATCATTGTCCTTACGCTTTTCACCGGCGTTTCAAACACTCTTTCCACCTCGTTCTTTATCTCGCGCTTACTCGCCCTCGAATCAACAATAAACTGGAGTTTGTTTTCCGAATCTATCATCAGGGTTGTCTTTTCACTTGGCACGACATGTTTTAGCTTTAGTTTCATCTCCATTTCCCCTCACCCACGGCAGCAAGTTTTGATATAGAAGATTCTGTCCAGATGGTCAACCTGCCAGGATGCGTTCCAGGCGCAAGCAGTTCTGCATTCAGCTCCTCCACAGAAGATATATCCACACCTGGTAAATTTTTCGCTCCCACCTTTATTTTTTTATCCTCCGGTGTTTCGTCTTCATCAGAAATAACGATTAAAACGCTTTTCCTGGGCTTGTATCTCCTGCCCCTCATCTTCCCTTTTCCTGCTCTCACTTTTCGTTCCTTCGCACGGAGCACGTCATCCCACACGCCTAAGGAATTCAAAGTTTCCACCACCTTTGAGGTCTTCTCCAAGCTTGCAAGTGCATCTTCCACTACTATCGGCAGCTCCACGGCATCGCTGAACTTATGCCCTCTACTTCTTACGAGGTTGGGGTCTGCGGTAGCAGCAATAGCGGACCTTATCGCTTTCCGCCTTTCTTTTTTGTTTATTTTCCGTTTCAAGACTTCTTCTGTTTTTGGTGGATGTGCTCTTCTACCACCGACAGTTTGTGGAGCCCGTGCTGCTCTATTGCCAGTTTTTATACGTGGAACTCTTGAGACACCCCTGCCAACACCCCAGCTCTCTGCTGATGTCTTTCTTCCCGATAACGGATTTGGACCCTTCGGCTGCAGCCGGTTCGATTGCATCACCAGCACAGCTCTCCTTATCAAGTCGGGTCTGTACTCTTCCATAAACACCGGGGGCAGTGTCACATCCCTTACAAACTTCCCTGATAAGTCCAGCACTTTGGCTTTGGTTTTCTTCTCTGCTTCCTCTGCCATCTCTCTTTCTTCTCCTGTGTTGTGTTATTGTATATAAGACATACCTTTAGTAAAGCTTTCTTTTTGAAAAAAGGTTTCTCAACATCCCTGTTGTGACTCTTTGTATATATAAATAATCTCCGGTTTTCTCGACTCTGGATGGGGTCTTATCGAGTGAGAGATTCTTACAAGCCTTTTTTTCGGTCCTGGAACACTTCCTTTCAGCAAAATATAATCGTTTCTCACGATTCCATAATTCAGAAAACCTCCTTTTGGCGTTATCTCTTCTCCATTCTCCCCTATTTTCAACACTCGCTTATTATACTCTGTTCGCTGTTGATATCCGGTCTGTCCAAGCTGAGGTATTCTCCATCTTACTCGTCGAGGTTTCCAAGCGCCAATACAACCCACATGACGACCTCTCCCAGACCTCTTTGCTTTTGCATTCTGTATCATGACACCCCAACGCTTTACAGGTCCCTGTGTGCCTTTTCCCCTTGTTACTGCGGTGACATCTACAAAATCTCCCTCTTTTAATATGTCTTTCGCTCTTATCTCTTTTCCAAACACTTCTCGTGCATATTCAAGGTCTTTTTCTAGCTCTCCACTCATCTTTATCTCCATTATGTCGTGCTTCTTCTTTGGCACACCGCTCACGGTTTCGGGTAATGTAGAAATTATCATCCTCAGGCTCAACGCAGACTCGAAGCCATCCCCGCCTGAACTTTCGATTATACTCGCTATTTTGTCCAGATTGCCGCCATTCTCAGCTTCTACACCTGTCCCTGTCCATACTTCCGTTACCGGTTTCATTCCGTAGTGAGTTTTTTTATACAGACGGAATCCTTCTACCCTTATGGGGGGTGTCTCTATTATCGTAGCAGGAACGGAGATCTCCATCCCCTTTGTCATGCTGTGAGGAATATTATCAGTCAGAACGAGGTGCGTCATTCCCGCTTTATAGCCCACGAACCCCTGTATTTTCCTACCCTCCGCTATCTCTTCTCTCTTTATTCTGCAGGTCTCACTTCTTGCTCGCTTCCTTGGCGAGAAAGCAAGTGAGCCTCTCCTTGGTCTGTGTCTCTTAGACATTTTACCCTTTGTTTGCTAAGTTTAGTTGGCTAAGCTTAGAATACATTAGGATTAAGAATATATATATTCATGCCAAAATATGATTTGATTTTCGCCATTCACGACTAAACTTTTTCTTTTTGTACAGTTTTTCTTTTTTTTGAAAAGCGAAAAAAGTGGTGCGGAGGTTGCCAAGAGGACAAAGGCGCAGCGTTGAGGTCGCTGTCCCGAAGGGGTTCGGGGGTTCAAATCCCCTCCTCCGCATTCAAACGCTTTTTGAAATCTCCTAAAGAAGAGAGTTTATTTAATAAAGAAAAACTAAAATTGATTAGGTTTGGATTAAAAGCGAGGGAGAAGAAAAGATGAAGCAAGTTGGAAGCGGAGTGGTTTCGGAAGGAGAAGAAGTAAAAACACAGAGGAATGAAGAATTAGAGGAGATATTGGAAAGCTCAAGAACAGTTATAAAGGTGATTGGATGCGGTGGAAGCGGGACAAATACGATACAGCGGATGACCGAGGAAGGTATTTTTGGCGCTGAGCTATTTGCTTTGAACACTGACGCCCAACATTTGTTGTTTTCAAAAGTGGAGAGAAAGTTATTGATAGGAAAGAAGACAACTCGAGGACTTGGAGCAGGGAGTATCCCGAGATTAGGAGAAGAAGCGGCGAAGGAAAACGAAGATGATATAAAATCAATTATTGAGGGTGCAGATATGGTGTTTGTCACCTGCGGATTGGGCGGCGGCACCGGGACAGGAGCAGCGCCAGTAGTGGCACAAGCAGCGCAAGATGCAGGTGCTCTTACCATTGGTGTGGTGACCTTACCTTTCAGTGCAGAGGGGGAGGTAAGAATAGAGAATATGGATACAGGACTTGAAACGCTGCGTGAACATACCGATACTCTAATCGTGATCCCAAATGACAAGTTATTGGATGTAGTCCCAAGGTTGCCATTAAACGATGCGTTTAGAGTCGCCGATGATGTATTGATGCGTGCAGTTAAAGGAATAACGGAGCTGATAACAAAGCCAGGCCTTATAAATCTGGACTTCGCTGATGTGAGAACGGTGATGAAAGATGGAGGAATGGCAATGATCGGGTTTGGTGAATCAGATGGTCAGAATAAAGCAATAGACTCGGTGAGAAAGGCATTAAGCTCTCCTTTACTTGAGGTTGATGTGTCCGAGGCGAAATCAGCACTGGTAAACGTGACTGGCGGGGATGACATGACCGTGGAGGAAGCAGAAGGAGCGCTTCAGGAAGTATACCGGATGATGAACTCAGATGCAAGAATAATCTGGGGGGTGCAGCTAAGTCCGGAACTGAAGAACACAATGAGAACCCTGCTCGTTGTGACCGGTGTGAAATCAGAGCAAATATACGCTCGAAAAGAGCTGAAAAAAGAGAAATACGGTATTGAGATAGTGCGTTAGTCAATACAATGCAAATGAGGATAGAAGATATATCGAAAAAGTTGAAGGAATACGTGAGAATACTGAAATTGGCGAAGCGACCAAAAAGGGAGGAGTTTCTTAAGATTTCTAAGATTGCAGGTGCTGCGATGGCACTAATCGGCATAATAGGTTTTTCTATCTATCTGCTGATGTCAGTTTTACCAAAGACGGTTTGAGCTATGGTTACAAATACACTATATGCGGTAAAAACAACGGTAAACCAGGAACAGGCGGTTGCAAATCTGGTGGAGAGCGCACTAAAAGAGAAAGGAAAAAAAGAACATGGAATAAAAGCGATTTTAGTGCCTGAGGAGCTGAAGGGATATGTGCTGATAGAAGCTTCTTTTTCTGAGGCAATCGAACAAATAATTCAAAATATCCCCCATGCACGGGGGTTGATCAAAGGTGGTATACAATTAGGGGAGGTAGAACATTTCCTCGTGCCTAAACCCTCAGTAACTGGGATATTAGAGGGCAGCATAATAGAAATAGTCTCTGGACCGTTCAAAGGAGAGAAAGCAAGGGTGAAAAAAGTTGACGAGACACATGAAGAGCTTACTATTGAACTATTTGAAGCGATGGTCCCGATACCAATCACCGTTAGAGGGGATAGTGTAAGGGTGTTGAGCAAGGAGGAGAAGGGAGCGGAGTAGATGGAAATGCAAAGAGATGTAAAAGTTTGTGTCTTAATACCGACATTGGACGAAGAAGAATCAATAGGCATGGTTATAAGGGGCTTTAAAAGCGAAGGATTTGAAAATGTTTTTGTCATTGATGGAAATAGCAAAGATTCGACAAGGGAGATAGCAAAGCGAGAAGGTGCGAGGGTAGAGATTCAGCGAGGAAGGGGGAAAGGTGCAGCGGTTAAGCAGGCTTTTGAACTCATAGAAGATGAGGTTATTGTGATGATTGACGGTGACGGAACCTATTCGCCTTCGGAAGTGGGAAAATTAATTGACCCGATAGTCAAAGGCGAGGCAGAGCATGTTATCGGCAACCGATTTGCATACGGAGGTGCATTTGCAAAACTTCACAGACTTGGAAACTGGGTCTTGAACAAGATTTTTGGCTTCGGCTACGGCATAAGATTGAATGATATATTATCAGGCTATCGTGCACTTACGAGGGATGCAGTGAAAAAAATGAATCTAGAAGTGGAAGGATTTGAAATAGAAGCAGAAATGGCAATAGAATCAGTAAAAAAAGGGATCAAGATAAAAGAAGTTCCCATAAGATATGAAAAGAGAAAAGGGAAATCAAAACTCAATTTTGTCCGCGATGGCTCAAAAATAGCTTATACGCTATACGTGCTTGCAAGAACACATAACCCGATTTTCTATTTCGGCATCATTGGCTTCTTATTCATATCTGCCGGCATCCTATCGGGCATTTATGTTGTGCTGGAGTGGTTCAAGGGGATAACGCACGTGCCTCTTGCCGTGCTTACTTCTTTATTGATTATTTCCGGCGTGCAGTTCCTCATATTTGGATTATTTGGCGATTTGATGGTGACATTGCAAAAAGAAGCGATAGAAGTATTGAAAGGCAATGGTGAGGGAAAGAAGTGAAAAAGGAAGATAAGGAATTGAAGCATGCAATAGCACAGGATTATGAAACTGGAGAGGTCCTCATGCTTGCGCACATGGATGAGGAAGCGCTGAGGCTTAGCATAGAGACAGGGAGGGCGCACTACTGGAGCAGGAGCCGAGGTAAACTATGGAGGAAGGGGGAGGTCTCAGGTAACGAGCAGATAATAAAAGATATTTTTATCGATTGCGATGAAGATGCAATACTGTTGAAGGTGAAGCAGATAGGTGGTGCGTGTCATACTGGATACCGGTCTTGCTTTTACCGCAGAATAAACGGGGAGATAGTAGGTGAAAAGGTTTTTGACCCTGAGGAGAAATATGGTAAGAAGGAGGATAAATGAGCTATGGTAGATACCTTTTTATACACCCTTGACCTATGTGTAATATGGTGATGCAAAGTGCCAGAAGACAACGTGATATATATCGGAAACAAGCCTGTGATGAGTTATGTCCTGGCGGTAGTGACGCAGTTCAACAACGGCTTTGACGACGTGGTGATAAAAGCGAGGGGAAGAGCGATCTCAAGAGCTGTGGATACCGCGGAGGTGGTGAAGAACAAGTTCATGCCGAACGTGGAAATAAAGGACATACAAATAGGGACAGAAGCGATAGAGGGAGAAGGAGGAGATAAGGCAAACGTATCCTCGATGGAAATAACAATGAAGACAAAGGCGTGAAGGGAGAGAAAGCGAAATATCCAAGAAAAAGCAAGACTTTTTCTCCTGTTTTTATTTTTCCACTTTTTATTTTTTAGAGATTTATTTATAGCGATGTTTGTTATGTTCGCGAAGAGGCATATCATTTCGATACGCGATTTCTCAAAGGAAGAGATAGATTACATATTAAGCAGATCAGAGGAGTTGGAGGTATATGCACGGGCACAGCCGCTGCGTGGAAGCGAAAAGAAAAGCGATTTATTGGAAGGAAAAATACTCGCAAATCTCTTTTACGAACCCAGCACCCGGACAAGGTTTTGTTTTGAAACGGCGATGAAGAGATTAGGCGGTGAAGTGATAAACTTGTCATCAACAGAAGCAAGTTCTGTGGCTAAGGGTGAAAATTTAGCAGATACAATAAGGATAGTATCCGGGTATTGTGACGTAATAGCACTCAGACATCCTCAGGAAGGCGCATCGAGAATGGCTGCTTCTTTCTCTTCCGTCCCGGTAATAAACGCAGGCGATGGTGCGGGACAGCATCCTACACAGACCTTGCTCGATTTGTACACGATAAAAAGGGAAGGACTGCTCGATGACCTCAGGATTGCTCTGATAGGCGACCTGAAATACGGAAGGACAGTGCATTCTTTAGCTTATGCGCTATCTTTATACGGTGCAACGCTATTTTTTGTATCACCAGAAGCATTAAGGATGCCGGATGAGATAAAGTTGGACCTGAAGGAAGCTGGAGCCGAAGTTTTTGAATCCGTAGATATAAAGGAAGTTATAAAAGAAGTGAACGTTTTATACGTAACGAGAATACAAAAGGAAAGGTTTCCAGACCCTGCTGAATATAGCAAAGTTGCTGGAACTTATCGCATCGACACAGAACTTATAAAGGAGAATGAGGATGTGATCATCATGCATCCACTTCCAAAAGTAGATGAAATAGATGCCGCGGTGGACGGGACGAAAAATGCGAAGTACTTCCTACAAGCATTTTATGGTGTTCCCGTGAGAATGGCGGTTCTTTCTATACTGTTAGGAAAATAGGATAGGATAAGCATGCAAGAGGAGATAGAAAGTGTGATGGCTGCGGTGAGGAAGCATCATGCACTTTTTGAGAATGCACTGCCGCTTATAGCGAGCGAGAATATTACAAGTAATACAGTAAGAATACTCCTTGCTTCGGACCTGTCACATAGATATGCAGAAGGAGAGGTTGGGAACAGATTTTACCAGGGATGCGAATACATAGACGAGATAGAGGAGCACGCGATAAACTATGCGAAGGAGCTTTTCGAGGCGGAGCATGTGAATGTAAAGCCAACCTCAGGTGTAAATGCGAATATCGCGGCTCTTTTTGCTCTTACTTCACCGGGAGATAAAATAATGGCGCTGTCTGTACACGATGGAGGGCATATAAGCCATTCGAGGTATTCAGTGCCTTCGATACGGGATTTGAAATTAAAAAATCTTCCGTTTGAGCCGCAAGAGATGAATATAGATGTAGATAAGATGGTGAAGGAGATAAAGGAATATAAGCCAAAGCTAATATTACTCGGTGGTAGTCTATTTCTATTCCCGCATCCTATTTTGGAAGCAAGGGAGGCTGCGGATGAAGTGAATGCGAGGATAGTGTACGATGCCTCGCATGTACTGGGTCTCATTGCGGGTAAGAAATTCCAAGACCCGCTGAGGGAAGGAGCTGATGTCGTCACGAGCAGCACGCATAAAACCTTTCCGGGTCCTCAAGGAGCGATAATAGTATGTAGAAATAGCTTAAGAGAGGAAATAGATAAAGCGGTGTTCCCGGGGACGGTGAGCAACCACCATCTGCATCACGTTGCCGGGTTAGCAGTTACATTAGTGGAGATGAAACATTTTGGGGCGGAGTATGCAGCGCAGATACTATCAAATGCAAAAGCATTAGCGCAGAGTTTATACGATGAAAAATTCGATGTTTTATGCGAGCATAAAGGTTTTACCGAATCGCATCAGATCGCGGTTGACGTTCGTGGCTACGGTGGTGGGGACTCGGTTGCAATGAAATTGGAAAAAGCGAATATAATAATAAATAAGAATATGCTACCTTTCGATAAAAGTCCTGAAGAGCCCTCGGGTATCCGGCTGGGCGTCCAGGAGCTCACTCGAATAGGAATGAAGGAATCCGAGATGAGGGAAATAGCTGCTTTTATAAAAAGGGTGGTGATAGGTGGGGAAGATGAGAATCGGGTAAAGAAAGAGGTCATAGAATTAAGGAAGGGTTTTCAGCATGTTCAGTATTGCTTTGATGGTGAAGATGCGTATAAATTTCCAGCAGCATTCTCTTTCTGAAGATCGAAGTGCAATAAAAATAAGAAAAAGAAAAAAATAAAAATAAGACTTTTATAAAGAGTAGGTACAAGTGATATAAATAAGAATGCTTGAAGATTTAGTAGAGCGGAGAGCGGAAGTAATAAAAAGAGCAGAGGAGTATAAGAGGAGAAGAACTGAGTTAAATTTGGAAGCGAGCAAATGGTCGGAGTTAAGAGACGAGTTAAATGGACGAATAAAAGAGGCGGTAGAGCGTGCGAAGGGTTTTAAGAAGCAAAGGGAGGTGTATGAGAAGCTAATAGAGGAGAAGAAGGCAAAGCGCGGTGAGTTGAATAGAAAAGCCTCTACATATTATTCGATGGTGGAGAAGCTGCGGAAGAAAAATGACTTAAAGAGTATAGAAGTTTTTGAACGGCTCAGGAGAAGAATAGATGAGTTAGAGTTAAAGCAGCAGGTAGAAGTACTTAGCAAAGATAAAGAGAAGAAGTTAGTAGCGAAGATAACAGAGCTAAGGAGGGAATTCGATGGAATGCAAAAGGAATTGGAGAAGGACAAAAAGTTGAAGGAATTGCTGAGGAAAGCGCAGCGATACAGGAGAGAAGCGGATAAATACCACGAAGAGGCGATAAAATACGTAAAACTTTCTCATGAATGCCATGATAAGATGGTGGAGTGGTTTAAAGAAGCGGATAGAGTGAGAGAGAAGGCTGATGAGGCGCACAAGCTTTTCATAGAGGCGCAGGAGGAAGCTGATAACGCACACAGACTTTTCGTAGGATATCTTCGGGACATAAAAGACTTTAATCGTGTAATAAACGGTCTGAGGCGGAAGATAAGGGAAGATTTTGGGTTCCGCGAGAGAGTGGAAGCGAGAAAGAGGGCTAAGAGTATTTATGAAAGGTTCAGAGAGGGGGAAAAGCTGAGTACTGAAGATTTGTTGCGGCTTCAAAAATCTGAGATGATGTTAAAATAGATTAGCAGTCCGGTGGATTTTTTCCGAGTAACATTGCCAAAATAACTTAGACATAGAATATTAAAATGAACTTTAGTAAGGATACATTATCAGGTTGGGTAGAGCTATCGGGTTTCCCGAAGTTCACAACCACCATGATTCCATTCCTCTTAGGAGCAGTCTTAGCATGGGCAGACGGATATACCTTTAATTGGCAAGTGCTTACAATCTCGCTGCTTGCAGTGTTTCTGCTAACAGATTTCTGCTTCGTGCTCAATGCGTGCAGTGTGTACAGCGATATAAAGCAAAAAGGGATTGATGTTCGCATAAAGAAAACAAGCACTCTTCATTCCACCGCGGTCAGCGGAAGGTTTAACGCATTCGCAAAAGGGCATATATCGGTAAAGCAGGCAGTTACCGGTGCATATCTATGCGTATTGGCTGCTTTACCCCTCGCCGTGCTGTTACATTTTTTCCTGAATACCGGACCTTTGACCCTGCCACTCGGTCTCCTCGGGATCTTCATCGCATACTCATATTCAAGGGGACCGCGATTCTCTTACCACGGGTTGGGTGAAATAGCTCTAACCGCAGGAGTGGGGTGGCTAACCGTGTTCAGTGGTTATTATTTGCAAACGCATCAGGTGAGCTGGCTCCCTACTGTTGTTGCACTACCCTGGGTGATAGACGTGTTCAAACTGAAATTGATGCGAGAAATCCCGGATTTCGAGTGCGACCTCGGGATAAAACGCAGGAACCTGGCAATTCGATTGGGCAAGACCACGACTGCAAGTCTTTATTTACCGCTGACGGTCTGTTCATGGCTTGCATTCATTCCTATTCTGTTCTTAGATGTTCCATACATTGGTTTCGTGCTGTTAGCCATTCCTATGTTCTTCACGGTAAAGAGTCTGAGAAAGTTTGACTGGAAAACCGAAGAAGGACTCAGTGCTATAACTAAAAACGCATTCACCGGTATGATATTAATTCCCGTTGCGCTTATCGGAATTTTTGTTATCAAGATAATCGCTACCGTATTCTGAATCAGTTAGTTAGATTTGAATATCGTATTTATCAACTCAACAAGTCCCGTGTCGCCTTTCTCACCGCTTCTTCCGAATTATACCTTGGTTTATATCCCATTTTATTCAATTTCGAAGCATCAAGTAGCATAATAGGAACATCGCCTTTCCAACCTCTTTTACCACCTGTGAATTTGAATTCCGGTTTTGGTGAAGTATGCATCTCTTCGCATACTATCTCTGCAATTCTTTTCACACTTATCATATCATCCGTGCCTATATTGAAAATATTCACTCTATTTTTAGCCTCCTCGTTTGCTTTTGCTTTTAAACCTGCAAACATCGCTTCTATACAGTCATCCACGTAAATATACGATTTTGTTTGATTACCATCGCCTAATATTTCCAGTTCACGCGAATTGCTTCTTATCTTATTTATAAAATCATAGATTACGCCGTGCGAGGACCTCCTGCCTATTACGTTTGCAAACCGGTATATCCAGGCATGCATCTCAAAAGTATGGCAGTAAGCCCCGATAAAAGCTTCGCAGGTTAGTTTCGACGCACCATATAACGAGATAGGTTGAGTAGGATAGTCTTCAGGTGTAGGCAGTTTATCTGCCTCGCCGTAAACGGTGGATGTGGACGTGAATATAATCCGTCGCACTTCTTTCGTCCTCATTGCCTCCAGAACGTTATAGGTTGCGACGACATTCTGCTCTAAATGAACTCTTGTGTTTTCTACACCTATTCTCACCTCTGGATTCGCAGCCAGATGCCAAACCTCCTCTACGCCTTCAAAAAAAACGGTTATATCGCCATGCAAGAGGTTTATCTTGTGAAACTGGAAATTTTCTTTATCTACATGAGGCTCTATGAATTTCTCGTACCCTGAACTCAGGTCGTCCAGGACTACTACCTCATGTCCCGCATCTATTAACCTATCAACGACATGCGAACCTATGAATCCCGCTCCTCCAGTTACCAAAATTTTCATAACACTTTTCTTTTTTACCTTTGATGGTGGATAAAACGCGTAATGTATTTATTTATGCCTCAACGCTAAAATTGGATAACGCTTTAAGCTCATAGTCTGCAAATAAAACAGGCTGGATCAACTCTTCTGGCACATTTAGTGAAATCTCTTTTGTCGTTCCATACCTGCCTCTGCTTACAACTACGGCGTTTATTAATCCCAAAGAGTCCAGTTCCGAGATTAAATCGACCAAACGCCGCTGCGTTAACGGCTCTACACCTAAATGGTCACACAATCTCCGATATATATTATAGACTTCGCCACTGATGAAATATCTTTCGTTCTTTTCTCTGGTTAGCATGAGGACACTACTTAATACAATCTTGTGATGCAACAGCATTGTTTTTACCACCTCAACCGTACTATTAGCTTCTATCCTTTCACTTGCGATCCTTACATGTTCCTCACTGACCTTTTTGGATTTTGTGCGCTCCGCAATTTCCCCTGACATAAGTAATAAGTCAAGAGCACGCTTCGCATCTCCATTCCGCTTTGTTGCAAGAGCTGCGCATAGCGGTATCACCGCGTCGTCAAGCGCAGAATAATTGAACGCCTTATGCGCCCTCTCGGTCAGAATATCCTTTAACTGGTCGGGACTGTAAGCTGGGAACATTATTTCTTTCGCATCTAATGAAGACTTTACTCGCTGGTCCAGTAGCTCTGGGAAGGACAGGTAATTCGAGATGCCTATTACGCTTATCCTCTCCTTATTCAGTTTGCGGTTTATCCTTAAGAGTTTATACAAGGTTTCGTCTTCTTTGGTCACTGACTCGTTCATTTCATCCAGGATAACCACTACGTATCTATCTTCCGTATCTATCCTTTCCTTAAGTTCTGAATAGAGCACATCAGTTGACCAACCAAACACGGGAACACGTTTATTGAACACTCTTGCTAAATAACTCAATATTCGATGCTGCGTATAGAATATCTCACAATTAATGTATATGAGAGCGTAATTACAGGTTCGTGCCAATTCCTCTAATTGTTTGCATACATACTTTACCGTTGTGGTCTTTCCTGTCCCGGTATTACCATAGATCAAAATATTTGAGGGTGCCATTTCCTTTAATGTTCTGGATAGTATATCAGTCAGACTTGCTATTTGCTCCTTTCGATGTGGTAGATTTTCAGGAATATACGTACTGCGAAGTACCTCTTTATCTGCAAATATTTTCCCATCACTAAAATACTCTTCAGACATTTTTCGCCTTTGGATAAGCTCCCAGGATTTTTAGCGTCGCGACTTTCCATTCAACGCCTTTTAATGCTTCTTTTATCGCCGCATCTTCTATATGTCCTTCGCAATCTATATGAAACATATAATCACCAAGTGCACGTTTAGAAGGTCGTGATTCTATTTTCGTAAGGTTTATCCCTCGCTGAGCGAATTCGCCTAAGACATCGTATAGCGCCCCTGGTCGGTCCTTCAGATATATCAATACAGAAGTCTTGTCCTTTCCAGTAGGTCCGGTTTTGATACCAGAAGTCGAAGAAGAAAGCACGACAAACCTCGTAACGCTATCTTTATCCTGCACATCTTCTGCCAATATATTGAGTCCGTATTTCCGCGCTGCTTCTTCAGACGCTAATGCCGCTACTTCTTCAGATTCCGATGCCAGCTTCGCGGCACTTGCAGTGCTGTCCACGGATTTTACCTCTATATCTTTTATCATTACCTTCAATCGTTTTCTTATGAAGTGCTTACATTGCGCTAATGCATGAGGATGCGAGACCACTTTTCTTATCTTTGCGAAAGAGCCTTTACCGAGCAAGTGGATCCCTATCGGCAATAACACCTCTCCCACTATCTGCATCTCATCAGAATTCTCACTCGAAAGCACGTCTAATGTCTCTCCCACTGAACCCTCCAAGGAATTCTCGATGGGAACGATGCCATAATCCACTTCCTTCCTTAACAGGCTCTCTGATACGTCAATTATCGTTTCGTAATATTTTATTTCAACTCCACTTCTCTTTTCAGCTTCTTTCTCTCTTAGCCACAACTCTGCTGCGGTCTCCGAAAATGTCCCTGTTGGACCTAATATGCCTATTTTCATTCTCTTATCTTTTATAATAATTCCAGTAAAGTTTAAAGTTTAAACCTTTTAAAAATATGAATTCCTCCCTATAATTATAGAAGGAAAGTGCAATAGTATATAGGGTTGGATGTGCATAAAAAGAATAGTTTTTATGCAATGGTAGATGAAGCAGGAGAGGAGATGGAGAAGGAGAGATTTTCAACGTCGTACGAGGGTTTGGACGATTTTGCGGGTGATTTACCAGAGGGAGCGAAAGTAGCGATAGAAGCTTCGACTTCCGGGATCTTTGTCTGGATGAGAGGGGGATAGAAGTGCATCTGGCACATCCTGCATTGGTCAAGCCTTTTGCGAAGAAACACGTCAAGACAGACAAGGTGGATGCAGAAGTATTAGCCCAATTGCTGGGACTGGACTACCTGCCAGGAGAGAGCTCCGCACAAGTCGCGCGGTCCGCTTTCCCCCTTAGGGCTGGATGGAGAAGGTTGGAAGGTGATTGAAGACGATTAGCGGAAGATAACACACTACATTAACAAAAGGAAGATTTCAGCAGGGATGATAGCGTAATCTTCCTCTATTTCCAATGTCTTATGATTTGTAGTCACAATCAAGCATTTAACGTGAAATTTCTCTTTTAATAATCTTGCCTTTCTTTTAATATCTCTAATGTCTACGCCTCTTTGTGTATATTTTGCTTCCACAGCTAAAAGAACGAGCCGGTTAGACCTATCAAGATACCACGCAAACCCATCTACAAGTTCTTCTTCATCTTCTGTAATAATATAGCCGATATTTTTTTCAGGTGCAATCCTTATACGTGGTATGTATCGCAAATGCGAAAC
>JAPDIG010000025.1:0-9956 GCA_025966525.1 Candidatus Methanophagales archaeon
AGCCGGACATTGTGGAGTTGCATCGCGCGATAGACGTGGAACTGTACCAGAACCGTGGGGAAGTGCAGGAGAGCGAATGGGGAAATATTGGAGAGGTGAAACAGGTGTGTGGAAACGAAGTACTCGTTGCAGTAGCTGGTGGGATAAGATTGAAAAAAGTAAAAAAAGCGCTGAACGCAGGAGCGGATATTATTGTGGTTGGTCGAGCGATTACGGCTGCCAAGGATGTAACTGGAGCAGCAAGAGGATTCCTTCAGCAGATGGGTGTAGAAGATGTGGATCAGTTCCGCGTAATGACGGATTTTTAGTTGTGGCATAATGAATACAGTTTCTTTTCTTTAGCTAAACCAACTACCAAACCATCGATAGAGTTGACATCGCCAATTTTCCCTCAATTTAATCCATCATATCTCCCTCACGGATGAGATAAAGTATTTCCCACCCTGCCATAGAAGGAACCATCCAACGACACTTTTCCTGCTCCATCTTAATTTTGTATGCACTATCTTTTGCTGCTTTTCTGTCCATCTTCCGAAAAAGCTTATCATATGTCTGTTCTTCACTAATGACTCCACTCACACATAGCTTGTGATACAGATCTATTTTAGCCCAGGTTGCTTCCAGACCTGAGTCCTGCTGGTAATAAGATAAAGCAGGATAGTCATCAGGGTTAAAAATGCTCTGTGTAGTGGGAGTTTCAAAGAAGTTTCTGTCAAGCGGGGGCTCAAAATCAGTGTTATTAATTCTCACGCGAAACCCACCACCTACGGTTGCCCCTTCAAAATTGGTATTTTTTCTCTTTATTGAGCAATTACAATGGGCATTACCTCTCCCTCCTTTCCAGCATCGCCTTTATCTTCTTCAATCTTGTGAAATTCTCGCGTTCCATCTCCTCCAATCTCATCCGTATGTATTTCCTCGTCGCCTTCAAACTGGGAATCATTATATATTCAAGAGCATTAACGCGCCTTTTTGTCTTCTCCACCTCAACTGCAAGATTCCTCACTGCCTCTTCGAGCTCCGCAAGCTTTATTATCTTTCCCAGCGCTTCTTCAAATCTTTTCGCACTCCTATCCACCGCGGCTGACGACTCCAAAAAACCATATCCGCGCTCTGTAACTTTCCTTACTAATTCATTTTCCAATTCCATGATCGGCACATGCACACCCATTATACCGCGAGAAGAGAAAGCCAGTTCGATTTCTCGTGATGTCATCAAAGACAACTGCCTTACCTGTTCAACGCCCAATCGCGCCTGAGCAATGATTAAAAAATCAAAAGCCTCTTTTAAGTTTGCTTCCACGTCCTTCCTCGCTTCCTTTACTTCGTTCACCACGTCCAAGAATTCAGCAATAAGCGCATCGCGTTTTTCACGAAGTAAGTCATGCCCCTTCTCCGCTAATTTCTCTCTCCTACTCAGCCTCAACAATTCCATTCTTGTTGGGCTAACACCCTCTATTATCTCCGGCATTTTGTTTTGGTATTTTACACACCTGTGCCAACGCCTCTATCCACAAGATAAATACCATCTTGAAAGACCCTGGGGTCATAACCCTTTATCCGTGTGGTCTGTTCTATATTCGCGGCAGTCTGCCCAACCGCCTCCTTATTTATTCCAGAAACCACTATCTCCGCACCTTTACCCTTTATTTCCACTTTCACACCTGCTTCAACTTTTGCTATCCTCGGCTTCCTTTCGCCTAAGAAATTTGAAACCGACACCCCCTTACCCTCTTTTGTTATCGCTACTTGCATAGGAAAATGAGCATGCACAACTTTCAACTTATAAAAAAAACCATCCTCCACACCCACTATCATATTCTTGAGATGAGATGCGTAGGTTCCAGCCATTGCTCTTTCCTCCTTCCTGATAGAATCGGCTTTTATAACAATCTCGTTGCCAGTATCTCGCTTCTCTATTTGTATATGCAGCCCCGGATGCCACAATTCCCGCTCTATCGCCCCTTTTGGACCTTCTACCTTCACCATTCTCCCTTTTATTGTGACGTTCACATCCTCAGGGATTGGAATACTGATGTTGATGCCGGCTTCCTTCTCTGCCGAATTTGTCATCTTTATTTTTCCCTCCTTTATTTTGTTTAGAGTAAAATTAAATAGACATTTTGTATTTAAAAGGAACGGAGAAGATGATAAAGAAGCTAAAAGAGGTGTATGAAAACAAGGATTTTTTCAACAGAACACTTGATATAGCAGCAGCTATGCCGGTAGTAAAAGATATAATCGCAGAAGTAAAGAGTAGAGGCGATGCAGCATTGCGTGAATACACCGAGAAATTTGACGCTGTGAGACTGACGGAAATAGAAGTGAGTAAGGAAGAGATTGAGGATGCAAAGAGGAGCGTGGATGTGAATACGTTAAAGTGTCTCGAAGAAGCATCTGCGGCGATAAAAAATTTCCATTACCGGCAGAAGAGACAAGCAGGGATAGAAGAGTTCGGTGAGGGAGTTCTCATTGACGACTTGTATGTTCCTTTTGACGTAGTTGGCGCGTATGTACCAGCAACATATTTCAGCACTGCTTTGATGTGCGTGATTCCAGCGAAGATAGCTGGTGTGGGGGAGATAGTGGTATGCACACCGCCGGGGAAGGATGGGTGTGTGGACGTTCTTACGTTAGTTGCTGCGGATCTCGCGGGGGCGACGAGAATATTTAAGGTGGGTGGTGCGCAGGCAATTGCTGCTCTCGCTTTTGGAACAGAAACTATCCCGGGGGTGCAAAAGATAGTGGGACCCGGAAATGTGTATGTGACCGCAGCGAAGATGGCGGTTCGCACAGAAGGCGTGGAGATAGATTTTCCGGCTGGTCCTTCCGAAATTTTGATAATCGGGGATGAGACTGCAAATCCCGCCTTCGTTGCGGCGGATATGCTTGCGCAGGTAGAACATGGTGAGCACTCAAAAGCTGTTCTTCTTACAGACTCGGCAAAGATGGCAACAGAAGTGGAGCGAGAGATTATGGCAGAGGTGGGTGAGGAGAGCACTACATTACAGAATTGGATATTAATCGGGGATAGCATGGAAGAGTGCATAGAGTTCGCGAATGAATATGCACCTGAACACCTTGAGATAATGGTAAAAAGCCCGGGAAAGATTTTGAAAAATGTGAGGAATGCAGGTTCCGTTTTCGTGGGTTCTTATTCGCCAGTTGCCGCAGGGGATTACGCAACGGGAGCAAATCATGTGCTCCCAACCGCGGGCTATGCAAAGTTTTTCTCTGGGCTTGATGTTGACCATTTTATGCGTCGGATGACCGTACAGTGGCTGGATAAGAAAGAGTTAGAGAGGATAAAGGAGGTAGTGGTGAGGTTATCAGAAGCGGAGGGTATGGAAAAGCATGCACGGTCAATAGAGGCGAGGTTCTCATAGAACTCTCTGGAGTTATTTATAACTTTCAATTACAAATATACCTCTTGATAAAGACATGGGATACGAGTATAAAGTCGTCATCTTTGACATGGACGGAACGTTCCTGAATTCGAGAGGAGACGGAGAAATTCCACATGTGTGGGCATATGAAGCGTTCAGGAAAACTTTGAACAATTATGGGTTAAATCTCACCGTAGAGGAAATAGATAAATATTTCCTCTCCCCTCTGCATTCCGATGGAGAAGAGGGTGTGAAAAGATTTTGCACCAGATTTGGCCTGGAGTGTGAGGAGTTCTGGAGCAGAAGAGAGAGGGATGTCATAGAAGCAAAGATAGAAGCGATGCGGAGAGGAGAAATAGAACTCTGCAAGGGTTCTGAGGAGATAATAAAATATCTCAGCGAGAAATCTTATCTCGCGGTGGTGAGCGATTCGCAACAGGCGTGTGTGGACTATGCGCTTGAGCATTTCAATTTGAAGCCATACTTCAAGATATGGTACGGTAGAAGGAGCGAATTAGAAAGCCTGGCTTACAGGAAGCCAAATCCTTTTTACATAAATAGGGTATTGAGTGAATTGAGCACGAGTAGGGAGGAGGCGATATTGGTGGATGACAGTGCGGTGGGGGTATTAGCAGCCAGAAGGGCTGGCATAGACTCTGTTTTTATTTATAGAGGTGAAAAAGAAGCAGGATATAATTATAAGCCAACGTTTTTGGTGCGGGATATAGAGGAATTAAGGAGGATTTTGTGATATGGAGATGATGGCGGTAGAGGAAAGAAGTGAAGAGGGGATAGAAATAGGGGCAAAAAGGGTGGTAAAAATAGAAACACCGTTGATAGTTTTGAACGAGAAGGCGTATGCGGAGTCAATGGGAGAAAAAGGGTTTGAACTTGCCGAGATGTGCGAGGAGGTTGCAGTTGAGAAAGGGGTAAACATTGCTATCTGCCCTCAACAGGTCGAACTTGCGCTGATAGCATCTCTGGTAAACATACCTTGCTTCGCACAGCACGTTGACGCGGTGGACCCCGGCAGTCATACTGGTTTCACAACGCTGGAATCTGTAAAGGAGGCGGGGGCAAGGGGGTCGCTTGTGAATCATTCAGAGCACAGGTTGAAAATAGCGGAAATAGACTTTATCATAAAAAAAGCGGCGAGCTTAAACCTGCTAACAATTGTTTGCACGAATAATATCACAGTAAGTAAAGCAGTAGCAGAATTGAAGCCGTATGCAATTGCAGTCGAGCCACCAGAGCTGATAGGAACCGGGCAAGCGGTTTCAAAGGTGGACCCGGGGATTGTGGAAAATACGGTAAAAGAAGTGAAACAGGTAGATGAAGGAAGTGTTGTGCTCTGCGGTGCTGGTGTTACAAACGGCGAGGATGTGAGAGCAGCGATAGAGTTGGGTGCAGATGGTGTGTTGCTTGCTTCCGGCGTGGTGAAGGCGAAGGACCCGAAGGCTGCGTTGCGGGATTTGGTGTCGGGGTTGTAGAAGATGAAATTTTGTCCACAGTGTGGTTCTAAGAACTTGAACTACATGCCCTGGCTGGGGGAGATATACGTATGCAGGGATTGTGGCTATCACGGTGCACTTATAGTAGAAGATGGCGAAATCGCAGAAGCGCTAAAAAAGAAATTTGAAACCGAAAAAAAGAGGAATAGCAGATAGAAAGGGAACCTTTATGAAAAAACTATTCCACCTCACGCATGGAGTAATTCCCGCTTGTGATGTAGCCTCGATAGAGGATTTCAAGCAGTTAATCAATATAACATGCTCAATTGAAGGAATCGTTGGATATAAGGTAGGTTGCACACTCGCATTGAGTTATGGTTTACCGAAGCTAACGGAGATAGTAGCAGAGCGGACCGACTTGCCTGTAATCTATGACCACCAAAAGGCAGGCACTGATATACCGCGAATGGGAGATAAATTCGCAGAGGCATGCTCAAAAGCAGGTGTGAAAGTGGTTATTATTTTCCCGATGGCGGGTCCAGAAACAGAGAAAGCGTTTATCGAAGCATTGTTCCATAGAAGTGTGGTTCCATGTATTGGTGGAGAGATGACGCACGAGATGTATCTGAGTAGAGAAGGGGGATTTATTGACGATGATGCGCCAAAAGAAATGTATAAACTCGGTGCGGAATGTGGTGTGGAGTATTTTGTAGTCCCTGGAAACAAACTCGATATTATTGCTGAATACGATGCCTTCCTATCAGAAACAGTGAAAGAGCCAAAGTTTTGTATGCCTGGAATTGGCACTCAAGGAGGGGAGATACGGAAAGCGTTTGAAGCGGTAAAAGGTAAAGATGCTTATGCCATTATAGGGTCGGCAATATACAAAAGCAAGGACATGGAAAGAGCGGCGAGGAGATTTTGTGAAGAGGCGGTAAGGTCCTTGTAATTCAAAATACAGAGTGTAAATCGAAAAATACAAAAAATCACCTTTCACTGTCTGGTCGAAATTCCACTGAATTTTGAGCAGATACCGCCCTATGTATGGCATTCTGCCATTTCCGGAGTTTGCTTAGTATTGATCTCGCTTCTATCATTGTGAACGGCATGCTGCGACTAAAAATGGTCTCGCGGTATCTTTTCATTTCTGCTGCTATACCCTTAAATCGTTCATCTCTTCTTAGAATTCCCTCCATTATTTGTAAGATCTCACCCATCTTCTCCGCCTTAGAAAGACCTGTTTCAATTAAATAAGCGATTGTGTCTTCTAAATCGGAGGACTGCATGGTGTCCAATATGTATATCATCCTGAGTTTCTTGCTCTTTATTATAATTTCATCATCCTCGTGAATCCGCACATGCATCTTGTGTCTATGATTATTTTTTATATACCCTGAAGATTAAATATATTATTGTCAAAATGGGCAAAAGAGGAATCCAATATTTCACCCTCTCGGAGATAGAACCGCGCATCTGGTTCATGCTTACCGGCTGCAATTTCCGCTGTAAAGGCTGTTTCAGACCTGCACGCGATGGTGGGGGAACTTTGCTCAGCTCTGAAGAGACACTGGAGCGTGCAGAACGGGCATGCATCAAACACTATGGTAATATTCCCTCCAAGGCGATGATTACCGGTGGAGAACCTGCCCTCGACAGGGAATATCTCCTTGCACTCGTTAGAGGATTAAAGAAAAAAGGATTTAAAGAGATTGTTTTGATGTCCAACGGTTATGAGATAGGAAGAGAAGAAAAAGGGGATTATGCTTCTGATTTGGTAGAAGCTGGTTTAACCGAGGCGCATATAGACATCAAGGCTTTCTCTGAAGACATACATATATGGTACACCGGTAAGTCCAATAAACCAGTATTAAATGCCGTGCGAATGTTAAATGACACCGGTATAGAATTGCTTATCCAAACAGTTTACATGCCAGGTATTGTGGAAGCAGAGGAGATAGAGCAAATCGCAATTTTTCTTTCCTCGTTAAATCACAACATGAAATACCGTATAAACCCGTTTGCACCAACCTTTGCGTTTGAAGAGGTGAGCAGACGCCCTACCATAGAAGAAATGGAACATGCCTACGAACTCGCCTCCAAGCACCTTCCCAATGCCATCATAAGCAGGAGTTGTTATCGTGAATATCCTACACCGCCGCCACAAGAGACGTGGATAACCGTTTACCCTGACCTCACGTTTAAGAGAAGAACCATAAAAGACCAGGAAGAAGATAGAATCTCATGGCTTTCTCATTCAAAATCGAAACCAAGGGAGGAAATACTCCATGAGCTGACATTTAAACGTGATGATTTTGAATACCGTCAGAAGCTGGAACAAGTGACAAGAAGCTTTTATCCTTCCTCCTCAAATCCAAACAGCAATAAAGAACCACGAGATTGAAGAAGAAGTGAAGGAAGAGATAAGACAAGGGCAAAAGCAGTTAACCTTGTTCATGCTTGGCAGCGTGGATGTGGGAAAGACTTTTACCGTTACTTCTATTGCAAACAGGTTTTATGAAGAAGGACTAAAAGTGGCTGTTGTGGATGCTGATGTGGGTCAAAGTGATTTAGGACCGCCGTGCTGCATAGGCATGGGTGTTCTGGAAAAGGAGATACAAAAGCTATCAGAAGTGCCGCTTCACAGCCTCTTTTTCGTTGGAAACACTTCGCCTAATGGATGCATGCGTGAATGCGTGCGAGCGGCAGTGGCGGCAGTAAAGAAAGCAGAAGGACTAAACGCAGACGTTATAATTGTGGACTCCACGGGATGGATAGAAGGAGCAGATGCAAAGAGGTTTAAGCTGTCCGAAATAAAAGGGATATGCCCTTCTTTTGTCATTGCGATAGAGCGCGAGGATGAACTGGAGCATATCTTGCTGCATCTAACGAATAAAAAGATAATTAAGCTACGGATGTCGCGGGAAGCGAGGAGCAGGACGAGGGAAGAGAGAAAAGCATTGCGTGAAGAATCGTATAATAAATATTTCAGAGATGCGAAGAACAGAGTTTTTAAACTCTCTATTTTAGAATGGATTCCAGAAGAAGGCACAATATTAGGGCTTTACAGAAAAAGCGAAAACGATGAGAAAGAAATCGCTGGACTTGGAATATTAGGAAAGTTGGATTATGAACGAGGTGAGGCAGCAATATTCACGCCAGTGGATATTGATTCACGTGATGCCGCAAATATCAAAAGGATAAAACCGGGTCGAGTAAAACTAATAAGAGTGAACGGTAGATTTAAAGAGTTTTATTTATAAAAAAGAGAAGAGTCGCAATTACCATCAACACAATCGCAAAAATCATCACGAGCTTTAATGCGGCAACGTCAGTGCCAAATATAATGGGTATTGGGCCAATCATAATGACGCCACCGCCTCTCACGCCTGTTTCTGGCTTTTCCAACGTTTGGTAAATCATAATAATCATACCTGCAAGGATGACCAGAATTCCTATGAGCACAAGCAAGAAACCCAATGTTATTAGTTTCATTTGTATTCGGGTTCTAAAACTAAGAAATCTTTAGCTCTTGCATCACACCTCTCGCCGCAAGTATACCCGTAGCAGCCGCGTTCACTATGTCTCGTGACAGACCCGCACCGTCACCCGCGGCAAAAAGATTCTCCACTGATGTTTCCATATTCTTATCCACTTTTAGCCGCATTGCATAGAACTTTATCTCAGGTGCATAAAGCAAAGTTGAATCTGACATAACACCAGGTATAATCTCATTCAGTTTCTCCAATCCTTCTATGATGTCCATCGTAATTCGATGCGGCAGAGCCATGGAAATATCGCCAGGGGTAACATCCGTCAGCGTGTTTCTCACGAGGTTTCGCCCTATTCCTCCCCATGTTGATCTTCTCCCTCGTCTCAAGTCGCCCATTCGCTGTACTATCGGCTTTCCACCACCGATTGTAGTAGCCAGCTTTGCAATTGAGCGCCCATACCTGGTGGTGTTTTCAACCGGTTTTGTCAGCTCCACTCGCACGAGGAAAGCGAAATTAGTGTTCTCCGACTTCTTTGTTTTCATCGAATGCCCATTTACGCCTATAAAATCGTCATATACTTCCTTAACCACAAATCCGCACTCATTTATACAGAACGTCCTTGCGAAATCGTCATATCGTTTTGTCCTTATATGAAATTTCGGGTCGCGATTTATCCTCGTCACGGGATTCATGGTTATTGCAAGCACCTCTACCCTCACACCAACATCTATACCCGCGTATTCCGCTTCTATTCCGTGTTTTTTAATCAGTTTCTCGACCCATGATGCGCCTACCCTACCAGGAGCCAATATTGTGCATCTGCTCCTTATTTCTTCACCCTTATCCGTTATCACGCCTTTACATACCCCTTCTCCCTTCTCTATAATAAGATCAGTAACACATGTATTCAGCATAAACTCAATGCCACGCTCCGTCAGATCATTTTTAAACGATTTTATCACGTCTTTTGTTTTATCAGAACCTATATGTCTTTGATTTATGTCTACGAAGCTGGCGCCAACCGAGGCTGCTCGCCTCTTCAATTCCTCTATCTCCTCCTCATTCCCTTTATACAGCACATCAGGCATGCCATGCTCAAGAAACACCCTATCCACCTCGTTCACAAGCTGCCATGCCATCTCGTGATTACAAAATTCTGCAAGGTCACCACCTATATCGGGTCTGAGGTTTAAGGTGCCATCTGAAAACGTCCCTGCACCACCCACACCGCACATTATATTGCACTGTGCACAGTTAATACAATTCCCAAGCTCTTCCATAGGGCAATTTCTCTCTTCTACGTCCTTGCCCTTCTCTATTATCAGGACCTTCATCTTATCTTTCAATTCATTCGCAGCAAATAGCCCCGCAGGTCCTGCTCCTACTATGATTATATCGTAATAATCCTGTTTCATCTTTCAATCAACGAGCCGGGAGGGATTTGAACCCCCGACGGGCAGGTTAAGAGCCTGCTGCTCTACCTTTCTGAGCTACCGGCCCCGCTTAAATTAAATTTATGCACATGGTTAATTAAAGTTTAGTCAATATAATTTTATTGCTTGTATCTTCAGTTTTCTGAAGTATTTATAAAAAACGCAGGAAACAGCAGCAGCCCTCCACAAGCTCTG
>JAPDIG010000025.1:10056-17972 GCA_025966525.1 Candidatus Methanophagales archaeon
ATTAAAGTTTAGTCAATATAATTTTATTGCTTGTATCTTCAGTTTTCTGAAGTATTTATAAAAAACGCAGGAAACAGCAGCAGCCCTCCACAAGCTCTGAGCGCCGCAATTCCCACGCAGGTTTTCATGGATAGAGGATGATTCGTATTGAAAGAGTGCTTAACATAGAGCTATGGTGCGATATGGCGGCGTGAAAGCGGTGGAAAATGTACGTATTCGCTGTCTCGATTTTCAGTTTGACATCCAAAAAAATAGAAATTCTTATATATGATGAAAAATGAATGAACAAATAAAGGAGAGTAATAAAAAATGCCAGCAGTAGTAGATTTGGAGAAGTGTAATGGGTGTAAGGATATAAAGGAAAAAGGAACGAGCAACTGTGTAGAGGAGTGCCCTGTGGAGTGTATAAGTTTGGTTGAAGATGACCCAAGCAATGCTCCACATGGACGAGAACAACATGCGGTAATAAACGCAGAGGAGTGTACCGATTGCGAGGTCTGCATAGACGTATGCGAACAAGGGGCGTTAAGCATGACGGAGGAGTAGAAACAAACTTTCTTAAAAGCAAAAATTGCAGCGCAACTAAAAAGTATCGGAGCCAAAGAGGAAGGCGGATACTATTATGGCGGGAGTAAAGATAGAGCGAGTGGGAGTAAAGAATCCAGAAGAGAAGCAGGTGATAATTGGACAGGGGAATTTCACCGTTTTCGCTTGCGATGATATCTTTAGGGCGCTTTTGACTGCTGTTCCGGGGATAAAATGCGCAGTTGCGATGAACGAAGCGGCGCCGAGGCTGACGAGAGTTACGGGGAATGATGAAGGGCTAAAGGAGTTAGCGAGTGAGAACTGCCTTCGAATCGGCGCTTCTCACACTTTTTTTATTATGCTCGATAATGCATTTCCCATAAATGTACTGGGTGCTTTGAAGTCGCATCCCGTGGTTGCGAATATTTATGTGGCTTCTGCAAATCCTCTGGAAGTTGTGGTTGCCGAGACTGAACTTGGACGAGCTGTGATTGGTGTGGTTGATGGCACTTCGGTAAATAGGATAGAAACAGAGGAAGAGAAGAAGGAGAGAAGAGAGTTGTGTGAGAAATTGGGGTATGTGATTGAGTAAGATAGGTTGAAGAGAAAATAAATACAAAGGAATAAGAAGGGGGATTTAACCAAAGGTTCACGACACCACCTGCATCTTCGATACCATGATAGAAGGGGAAACGACATTATAAAACTGTCGAGTATCGTTCCCAACCATTTCCAGATGTTTCAGCACTTCTTGCATGTTGCCCGCAAGCATCACCTGCGTAACCGGATACAAATCGTTTTTTTTAATACCAAAAGCATTCTGCGCAACGACGGAGAAATCGCCGGATGCTCTTGAAGCCGTATGCGCACCTATTACATCATTTACAAACAATCCTTCGTGTATTTCGCTGAATATCTCTTCCTTTGAAGCTTTGCTTTTTGCGTTTATAATGAAATTCGTTGCCCCTGGAGTTGGTAAATTACTGAAGCTTCTTATTGCGTTACCTGTGCTTTCCACACCGTCTTTGCCGGCAGTGTAAGAATCATATAAAAAATTTTTTAACACGCCTTTTTCCACTAAGTTCGTAGGTTGAGAGGGTACGCCCTCGCCATCCATCTTCCTGCTATTTACACCCGACGGCATTGTGCCATCATCTACAATTGTGAGGATTTCAGAAGCTATTTCTTGTCCTTTTTTACCATGATAGGGTGATTGTTTTCGCTGCACATTCTCGGCGCTCAGTTGTGGAATTAAGGTGTAAGCTAAAAGACTTTGTACCGCTCTGGGCGAGAAAACGACGGGGATCTCTTTTGTTTTCAGCTTTTTACCTCCTAAGCTGTCCACCCCCATTTTCACTGCCTCCCTGCCTATCCATTCAAAATCCATGTCACTGAGCATTCTACTTACCTTACTCTCGTATCCCGGAGTTTCCTCTCTGCCACCTTCACTTGCCACAACCATTATTCCTGCCGAGACATAAGTGCCTGTATTACTTGTTTCGATACCTTCGGAATTCAAGATGTAGGTTTCATCGTGAGCAGCGGCGAAGCTGCCTTCTGTTGGTGTGCATGTTACGCTTTTTCTTACCTCATACTCCTTCATTCCCGTTAGCATCTCTTTGCAATATTCGATCGCATCTTCGCCACCGCCCTCAAGAAGTTCGAGAATCTGAGGGTCAAAAGTTTTTTCTGGTTCCGTGTAGCTGCGCTTTGATGCTTCCGACGCTAATGCAGGTAAGCCGTGAAAATGAGGGTCTTGCTCGGATATCTTCGCCTGTTTTATTGCATGCTCCACGCATTCTTCTATTCTCGTTTTTTCCAAAGCCGTGGTGTATGAAAATCCTATTTTATTCGATATCACCACTCGCACTCCGATGCCTGTGCTTTTAACGTGCTTTACCTTTTCCACTTCCTCTCTCTCAAGGTCGATGCTTAAAACATCACCCCACTCTCCATAAATCTCCACCTGGTCGCAGCTTTCCAACGCTTTTTTCAGTGCTTTATGCATGAAGTCGTGCATTTCTTTTTCGCTTAGTGTAATATTATCATCACATTTAAACATTTTCTTCACGGTCTCGACACTCTTCTACCATCTTTTCCATACGCTCATTTACCATAAAGTCCCCATTCCGCATCCTTCAGGAGGTTCTCTACCTCCTCAGAGTATCTTATTTCACGTATTAATTTTCTGATAGCTTCATCTCTGTCCACGTCCTCTTTTATTTGTTTTTTCCACTTCTTCCAACAGTTTTGAGGTAAGTTTCGCTTTTATTTCATCCTCATTTCTATCCATCTCGTTACTACCTACTCTATTCTTAAAAACTTATCAATTGTATGGAATGTATCAATAATAAACACAATGCAAAAACATATAAAAGAAGGCGAGCTCGTGCATCTGGTAGACAAAAAAGGTAAGAGATACCAGATTGTGCTGAAAGCGTCTTCATCTTTCTCTTTCACTCGCGGAACGATTTCGCATGACGATATAATAGGATTGGAAGAAGGAAACACAGTAAAATCTTCCCTTAGCGAAAAACTCGTGGTCATCAGACCCACTTTAGCAGAATACATATCAAAGATGAGGAAAGGTTCGCAGATAATATACCCCAAAGACATTGCAGCTATTTTGATGCTTGCGGACATATTTCCGGGTGCAAAGGTGTTAGAAGCAGGAACAGGGTCAGGAGCTCTTACGATGGCGTTGCTCCGTGCAGTGGGCAAAGATGGAACGGTGGTATCGTATGAAAGGAGGGAGGAATTCTCAGCAATTGCAAGAAGCAACATTGAGACTTTCTTCGATAAGGTAGAAATAGCAGGAAAAGAGGGTTCAGGAGAGCTGGTATTAAAGGATAAGGACGTGTATGAAGGCATAGAAGAGAAAGAACTGGACAGGATAATACTGGACCTTTCAGAGCCGTGGAGAGTGCTGAAGCACGTAGAGGAATCGCTTAGAAACGGTGGAATCCTCCTTTGCTACAATCCCACCGTGCTGCAAATATACAAGCTTTCGAGAAGGATGGACTTGAGATACAGGGGTGTATTCCACGTAATGGGAATTTATGAGGTCGGTATACGGGAATGGGAGATAAAAGAGAGAAGTATGCGCCCTGAGCATAAGATGATAGCTCATACAGGGTTTATTTTTGTAGCGAGGCACGTGGATAAAAATATCCAATCATGAAAGAAGAAATTGAAGGTGTCCAATGAAATTCTTTCAAAGGAAAGGAAGGAGATAAAAAAGAGGCTTAAGAGGGAGAAAGACCCAAAAGTGAAGCTAAAATTAGCTTTACTCAATATGGTAGCTTCGGGGATGAGCGTGGGAGATGTAGCGTCCTTTCTGGGGATAAAGTTGAGAACCGCCTACTCCTGGATAAATAAATGGATAGAGGAGGGCTACGAAGCGATGTTAGTAAGCAAAGGGGATGGAAGACCGCCTAAGTTGAACAAAGAGCAGAGGAAAAAACTGAAAAAGTTGCTGGAAGAAAAGGAATACTGGACAACAAAGGAGATAAATGCGCTTATAAAGGATGAATTCGGTGTCAAATACAAGAAAAGCAGGCTATACGAATTGCTTAAGGAATTGAAGAGTCATAAGCCTTGAGAAAGGTGAAATCTCAGATCCAACGGTTAATGCATATACTACCGAAAACACAGTTCGCAATATAATGAATTCCGGCGACCCTGCTTCTGCATTTCAGGATGCTTTAAACACCGGGAAGATAAAATTTGAAGGTGTAGGTCTGGGTAATAAAATAAAGGTCGGCGTTATGAGCATTGCAATAAAGTTATCGGGCGTTATTAAGAGATTGCGTTGGTAGTAAGGGTAAAACAGGGAGCAAAGCCTCTGCTCACAACTCGCGCCGAAAAACTTTTAAGTAGTCATACGAATATCACACCTGCTGAGGGAGTAGTGTTCCGATGAGGGAAAAAAAGGGGATGAAAAGGGGGGATAAATTTTGGGCGAAGGTATTGGCGATTTCGGTTGCGGTGGTGATGGTCGTAAGCTGCGCTGCGTGACGCCTTGTATTGCGGTTGATAATTTAAAAGATAACACATCAACGGATGAAACCCTTTTAAGAGAATCGTTTACGGGAAACCGCTTCGTAGCGATGATGCCTTTTTACGCTGACGCTAATGCTACAATTCATGCGCACCGAATGCCCTTTGATCATCCACGGCTAAATGAAGAAGACGATTTTTACCTACTCTCAGATTCTAATGTTTCAATAGCAAAAAATATTAACTTTTAATAGATAACAATATTTGAGAGAAGGAGGGGATGAGGAATGAAACACCAAAAAATTCCGGGCATAAAGACACTAATTGTTTCAGACCCTAATATCTGTGGTGGAGAACCATGTATTAGAGATACACGCATACCAGTACATATAATCCTGAGTCATTTAGCCGCTGGTGAGGATTACGATACCATACTAAAAAACTTCCCACATCTCAAGTATGAAGACATCTTAGCTTGCCTGGAATATGCAGCATACCTGGCTACTGAAAAGGCTGTTTACGAATGAGAATTGTGATAGACGAGAACGTCAGTTATGGGGTTGTGGAAAGGTTGCGAATGAAAGGGCACGATGTTATCCCTATCTCGGAATTACCTGCGAGGGGGATTTCGGATGAGGATGTTTACGCCTTAACAGTGCGAGAGCAGGCGGTTCTCGTTACCAGAGATTATCATTTTACCAATCCCATTCGCTTCCCGGCGGAGAAAACAGCGAGGATCATTTATATTCGGCATGGCAATCTAAAATCGGAAGAAGAAATTATGCTGATGGAAAATTTTCTCCATGAATACGATCCGGAAGTATTCTTGGGTAAATTGGTTACGCTTTACAGAGATAGTGTAAAAATTCGCTGAGAGGAATGAGGTATAAGTTAAAGCAAAGAGAGATGGTTTTAATAAAATCTATTCTTTGAGCCAGTTAATCGTAGTGAAGAGGTTAGGCAAGATTAAAGAAGCGACTTTTGAGAGGATTATAGCTCTTTTAAACAGACTGATGGCTTCGGCGGGATAAGCACAAAGCGAAAATTTATAAAGGCTCATTTCAAAGACTAAAAGTGGCACCTTAAAAAGGGGGATGAAAATGAGGGATAAATTTTGGGCGAGGTTATTGGCGATTTCGGTTGCGATTGTAACAGTCGTAAGTTGCATAGCGCCTTGTATCGCAGTTGGTGATTTAAATGATAACGCATCAACGGATGAAACCCTTTTAAGAAAAGCGTTTACGGAAAAGAGCTTCACAGCGATGATGCCTTTTTACGCTAACGCTAATGCTACAAAATATGCGCATCGAACGCCTTTTGACCATCCGTGGATAAATGAAGAAGGGAGTTTTCACTTGCTCTTGGATTCTAATGTTTCTTTTCCTCCTAATATTATTTACGTGCCAGACGATTGCGCAAAGATACAGTGGGTGGTGGACAAATGCAAGTATAAATACAAAGAAGGAGAAAATATTGTGATAGCTTAATTAAATATTATGACAAAATTAGAAAGAGGTGAGGCGTAGATGAATAAATGGAAGAACGTTTATATCCGGTTCTGCGTAGTCTTTGTGCTGCTTTGTGTTTCTGCCGGAGTTGCTTCTGCACAGACATGGTATGTAGATGACGATGGCGGAGCAGATTTTACGAGTGTTCAGGCAGCAGTGAATGGTGCGAGTTCCGGCGATACAATAATCGTCAGGGATGGAAATTACTATGAGGATATTACTTTAGATAAGCAACTTACTTTACGAGGAGAAGATTATCCAATTATATCTGGACGTTTTACATTAACAGCTCATCGATGCACTTTAGAGGGATTTACAGTAGTAAATAACAGGAAAGCAATCGTCATTGAATCTGATTATAATTGGATTATGGGTAATATTATATCAAATAATGATCATGGCATATGCGTGAGGACGTCGAATAATAAAATTTATAATAACAATTTCTCCACTAGTGATATAATGATCGGTTACTATGGGGAGACATTGGAAGCAGCGAATAATATAATAATTAATAATACTTTTAATAAAAATAGTAATATAATATTAATTGCTACTTCAAATAATAATTTAATCGAACGTAATAATTTTTTGGATAGTGGTATATCATTTGAAAGTAGCTGCTCCGGGGGGTTATGTTATGCTCCATCTAATAATAATATAAGGTATAATAATATTAGAGGAAATATCTATGCTGCTACCTATGCTACAATATCTTTACTCCATTGCTCAAATAATAATTTATATAGAAATAACGTAAATAGTATATCTCTCGTTTATTCATCATCAAATAATTTAATCGAAAATAACATTTATTCTGGCTTATTTATAACAGGATACAAGGGATCCATCCCAACTTTGATTGACCATAGTGTATGGAAACCCCCCTATGAAACACCATCTGGAGATAATAATTTAATAATGAATAATAATTTTATTACAGAAGGAAATAGTATTAAAATCTCTTCTTCATCTTATAATGTCATAAAAGGCAATAATATCCATTCAAGTAATAAATATGGCATATCTTTATCTGGTTCTGATAATAACTTAATTTATTCAAATAATTTCGATAGCAGAAATAATGTTGAATCTTTAAATTCAATCAATAACTGGCATTCAAAGGAAAAAATAAATTACAAATATAATAACAAGACCTATAACAATTACTTAGGCAATTATTGGAATGATTACAAAGGAGAAGATACGAATAGCGATGGAATTGGAGATACACCTTATTACATAAATTTTGATAAAGACAAATATCCGCTGATTGGAAGATTTGAGAATTATTTTGCACAAGCAGAACCCAAAGTCTACAACTGTGACACAGGGGAGATCTTCTCAACGATTCAAGCAGCAATAGATGACCCAGATACAGAGGATAGGCATACGATCTCCGTTGACCCTGGAACTTACGAGGAGAACGTTAGAGTTTACAAATCCATAACAATTAGGTCAACTTCGGGAAATCCCGTAGATACGATTGTCCGGGCTAAGAATTCGGATAATCATGTCTTCTTGGTAACAGCAGATTGTGTGAATATAAATGGGTTTACAGTGAAAGGAGCAATAGTACCTTGGTGTGCCGGGATACGCCTTTATTATGCTGATGATTGTATCATTTCAAATAACATCTGCTCAAACAACGTGCATGGGATATCACTCTGCTCTTCTAGCAACAACAATATCATCAACAATATCTGTTCAGATAACCGCGGAAATGGGATTTACCTCTACTCTTCTAGTAATGCTAACAGCATATTGAATAATATTTGCTCAAATAATGCTTACGACGGGCTCTGCTTCTCCTATTCCAATGACAATAACATTGTCAACAATATCTGCTCAAACAACCACCGTAAAGGGATCTATCCATACTAT
>JAPDIG010000026.1 GCA_025966525.1 Candidatus Methanophagales archaeon
GCCTTTTGAGAATTACTCCATTTACCCCGTGTTTTCACCTGAAAAAGTTGAAATAAACACTAAAGTGGATGTGGAAGAAAGTGGGGAATATGCGCAGGATAAACTGCACTAAATTCACAGACACCAAAGGAAAAAGCTATTATGACTGGATACCAGCTATCAAGTAAGAAAAGGTTTGTAGAACAACTTGGTGAAGCAGGCTTAATAGAAAGAATAAGCAAAAAGTTCCTCGTGGACAAGCAGACCATAACAGTAGGCGCAGGAGAAGACGACTGCGCGGTTATAGATATAGAAAAAGCAAAAGGAGGATATAAATATCTCGTAGTAACCACGGATACGGTGCAAGAGTCAACGCATTTCCCGACAGGCATCTCTCCTTTCCAAATAGGTTGGACTTCGGTAGCTGTAAACTTAAGTGACATCGCTGCGATGGGTGCGCACCCTTTTGCATTTACCGTTGCGATGGGTATTCCCTCACACACAGAGACTGCATTTATGGATGAAGTAGTGGAAGGGATAGAAAAATGTGCTTCTGCTTATAATACCGCAGTAGTTGGCGGTGACATAACAAAGAGCAAAGAGTTTAGCTTAACCGGGACTTGTTTCGGGTTTGCAGACAAACCTGTGAGGCGAGCAGGCGCTGAAGTCGGTGACCTGGTATGCGTAACAGGCTCGCTTGGGAATGCCGCTCTTGGCATGAAACTAATAAAAAAGGAAATGGAAGCACCGAAAAGAGTTGAAGAAGCAGCGAAAATGACACTATTTCAACCGATGCCGCGAGTAAAAGAAGGCATTATTCTCGCAGACTCCGGATTAGTAACTTCAATGATTGACATAAGTGATGGTCTCGCTCTCTCTTTAGCAGAACTCGCAAAAAGTAGCGTGGTTGGCTTTGAGATATACGAGGATAAAGTGCCAGTACTGAGCGAGGAGATAAGAAGCGCGTGGGAAGGGGATTTTGATTTGTCAATGTATGGCTTTGACCTCCGAGAACTCGCGTTTTTTTTCGGTGGTGACTACGAATTGCTCTTTACAGTTGATGCGCAAGTGATAGAAAACGAAGAAGTGCTGGAAATGCTGAAAAGGGAAGTAAAAATGAGTGTTATAGGCAAAGTAGTGTCGGCAGAAGAAGGGATTTATTTTAAAACGGGTGAAGGGAAAAAGAAGGAAAAGATGGAAATAAAAGGCTACCAGCACTTTTAATACATGCGCACCTACTCCAAATTCTCTACAATCCTCTTCACCTTTTCCGCTACTTCCACTGCGGTGTTACCAAAAATTCGCACCATCGGTTCCCTTCCAACCGCACCGTGGTCGAAGATCACATCGGGCAAAAGCCCCGCTTTTTCTCTTGGTAATGCTAAGAAAAGATTTCTCACCGCTTCTCTCACACCCCAATCCATTGTTTTCTCCCCCGCTGGTTCTTTTTCTCGTTCAAATGATGAAATTAGAAACCCCGCTTTTTTACACGCTTCTATGATTTTTGATGAATATTTTACGTTAGCAGCGCTTCTTTTTGCTTGGTCCTGCTTCATCATTGCTAATATCAGCCTTGCAACATGCCCACTTACGCCGAAATCTACCTGCCCCGCATGTGTCCCCTCCTTCGTAAGGACTATCCTACCGTCCACTGCCGCAACATCGTGCTCGCTTTCTGCAGCCTCCATCGCCATACCTATGTTTGTCCCAACTTCAGGTATAAGCTTTCCGAAATTTTTTGTGCTTTTCAGCATCCTGACAGCTTCCTTTACGTTTTCTAACACGCGATACCTATCAGCGTCTTTCCACAGTCTATACACCTGGTTTACCACTATCAAATCAGACAAGTCTTCACCTCCAGAAATAGCATCATGCACAAACTTTTTTGCAGATAAAGCGGCGTCTCGCAGATTTTTACCTTTTGCGAGTTCAGCCGTGAGAGCAGCGGAAAACGAACATCCTGCTCCATGCACTCTTTTTTCTTTTTCTGCTGTATATAGGGTATGATGTTTCTTTGGTAAAGCTTTCTTTTTGAAAGAACGATTTTTTATATACGCACTACTTATTTCCTCGAATGCTCCATCGTATATCAAATCTGTTGCTTTACCGGCTGCTATTTCGTGCTCCAAATGTCCTCCTTTTATGATTACCGCAGAAGCGCCCATTTTGTGTATTTTCTGAGCTGATTCCTTTGCATCCTCTTTATCCCTTATTTCTAAACCGGAAATAAAGCATGCCTCGGGAACATTTGGCGTTATAACCACGCAAATAGGTAGCAGGAGCTCGATAAGTGTGCTTAAGGCATTATCTTCTAATAAAATTCCTCCTGAACCTGCTTTCAGCACAGGATCCAGGACAAAAGGGATTTTATGTCTCTTTAGCTCTTTCGCTACCACTTCTATCATTGCCGCGGAGTACAGCATCCCTGTTTTTGCATAATCCACAGCAAATCCTTCATCGTTCATAATGGATTCTATCTGTGTCTCCACGAGTTCAACCGGCACTTCTTGTTTCGCTTGCACGCCATAAGAATTTTGTGCTGTAATCGCGGTGAGTACCGAGGTGCCATAAACACCGAGCGCAGAAAAGGTTTTTATATCTGCCTGTATTCCTGCGCCACTACTGGAATCCGAACCCCCGATGGTCATTACCCTTTTCATTTATTTATTTTACTTTTATCACGCTGTACTTCTCACGCATCTCTTTTGTGATAAAACCAATTCCACATCTATTCCCTACTATCTCTATTACTATCAGTTTATTCGGGTTCTTAAGGTTCACCTTTGGCTTTCTACCATGTATCTTCTCTACCAGGTCATAAAAGTACCCGCCAACCTCTCTTTCTACCGCCTGACTTGAAATATCTTCTTTCATTCCCCTTCGCTCCACTCTGAATCCGAAGGTATCACCTGGTTCGATTTCATCTATATATCGCTCTATTCTCCTCTTCAGTATCTCTATCAGGTTCTCCGGCGACACAAAGAACGATTCATCGATGGGAATAACCCTGTTTAAATGATTGTATTTTTTATGCTCTGCATCCTCCAGAAACTCCACGATGTCCGCCACTCTTCCTATTAATACATCTTTGAATCCGGAACGCTCAAACTCGCCATCTTCTCTCAAATCCTTCAATACCTCCATTTCTGTATTCCTCTCCACTATTGCCAACACGTTCCAATTCTCCAACATTTTTCATCCATAATTTTTAAGCCATAAGATAAGATAAATTTTGTCTATAAGCGAGGCTGGGTAAACTATGAACAAATCAAATAGAGGAGTGCGCGAGGATGATTGCGAAATTTATCTGGAACTGGTAAGCGTGGTTCAGGAAATGTGCGATCTTGTAGATGCTGTTGTGGTGGAAGGCGTTCATGATAAGGAAGCGTTGAAGGGAATGGGCATTACGAAGGATATAGTGACGTTTTCCTCAGGGTTCTCTTTTGTTGACTTCGTTGATTATCTGAGGCGCAGACACAAGCGCATTGTTATCCTAACCGACTTTGACCGCGCAGGGAAGAGATTCAACAAAAAATTGTCCGCAGGGCTGGAACGCGCGGGTATAAAGGTTGAGTGGAGATATAGGAAAGAAATAGGCAGGATATTAGGCATCCGGGGGTTGAAGTGCATAGAATCAATAAATTCGTTTAGAAATAAAGTTTTTGCTTTGCAAGAATTAAATCACAGGATTTAGGATTCTTCTCTTCTTTTTACCATCACGCATACATCATGCACTACTTTTATGTTGTTTTGGCGGCAAAAATCTATTGCGTGCTCGGATTCTGAACCGGGCTGCATCCATACTCGTTCTATTCCCAATTCCTTGCATTCCTCAACTATCTTCTCTGTTACTTTTGGTGGGACTACGGTATCAACAACATCTGGTTTTTCGGGCAGTTCGCTCAACGAATGATAGCATGGGTCGCCCAGGACTTCGTCAATATTTGGGTTCACGGGGTAAACTACATAACCTGCTTCTTTCAGGTCTTTATATACCTGATGCCCATACTTCGCGGGGTTTCTCGAAACGCCGATAACTGCGAAGATGTGCTGTTTCCTCAGAAAGTCCTTTATCAGATTCGCGTTCATCTTTTATCCAGTTATAACACGAGAAAATTAAAAGTTAATGGAAGTCGAGCAAAGAAAGCTGCTTTTTCTGCCCTTTTTCCGCTTCTCTCTCTAACTCTATTTCATCCCCATTTTTTCCCGCCTCCTCACTCCCTTTCGGTTTCAGCTCTATAATCCCATATTTTCCTCCGCCACCTGGTATTACCCGTATTTCTCCTTCTCTAAATGCTTTTATTGCTTCAAATACATTCACATTCAAATCAAAATTAGTTGCCTGGAAATCATTTATCGGTGCATCCACCAGCACGTTAACTTCAGTGCCAAATTCCGCTAATAGCGATTCCCATACCACATTTACCGCTTTCGAACTTGCGGACATATGCAATGCCAACCCTATTATCTCCGCTAACGGTATCAAGTGCAAATAAGGAGGTCTATGCTCTGGATGAGGAGCATTGCAATCCGCAAGCTCATTTACCCTATCACGCACACCCTTCTTTATCATACCGCCGCATTCACACCTCCATCTTCTTATCATCGCCTCATGGAGCGAATAATGCCGATAGCACCTGATGCACGCGCTTTCGTTATATTTCCCCTCCTTTGGTGGCACACCCACGTTAAGTACTGGCTTCCTCTCTCTTTTTCGCTCTATCGCCGCTTTCAACTCTTCAAAACTCATATCCTCCACTTGAAACCTGTTAAACTCTCTCGCCAGTCGAATAGGGTACGGTGAATGCGCATCCGAGTTAGTTAAAAATGTAAGCTCTCTCAACTCTTCTATCCTGTCTGCATATGATGAATCCGCACTCAAGCCCAACTCCACAAAGGAAACGTACTCCACCATATCGCCGTAGCACTCGCGTAGCGAATTATGATATGCATATAAAGCAGTCCAGGGCGTGAACGCATGGCAGGGTCCTATAAGAGCTTCTGCATCCTTTGCATGTTCTGCTATTTCCTCACCACTCAGCCTCAGCGAAGGTCTGCCATCCGAATCAATATCCGGCGAATACTTTCTAAACGACTCGTATAATTCCTCTACCTTTGCGATGGAGGGCAATATGAGCAAATGGTGCACCCTTCTCATATCTTCCACTTCCACCGTGAGCACGAAATTAGTATTTGTATTTTTGCCCTCTTCTTCGCTTTTAAAATAAAAAATGCCGTTCTGTTCACTCAGTTCCCTTATCCCACTCAACCATTTCGGATGTAAACAATCACCGGTGCCGAGTAACTGTATCCCTTTCCGCGTGGCTTCTTTCGCCAGCGTGGATAAATCCATACGAGGAGAAGTAGCAGCAGAATAATGCGAATGGATATGTAAATCCGCGTTGATTATCATTTTCCCCAATAGCGGGGGATGGATTCGAACCATCGATCTCCGGGTTATGAGCCCGACGGGATCTCCTAACTACCCTACCCCGCTTAAAAACTGATATTATTACATTATAAAAAAGTTTTTATATAAAAAGTTATAAAACAGGTGCATCAGTAATGGTAAACATAACCGGGAAAGTACTTCGGATTCTTCCTCTTAAAGCAGTGAAAGTCGCGGATGGGAATAAAAAAGTTGTTGACCTCATAATAGCGGATGAATTTGGCTACAAGCGCGTGTCCTTTTGGGAAGAAAAAGCAGAACTTGTTATTTGCGGCGAGATAAAAGCAGGTGATGTACTGAGAATAGAAAACGCACATATTCCTGAAGCCCGGGGCGGAATCGAGAAAAGAGCCAATGCCGGAAAATACACAAGAATAACTAAAATTTCTGCCGATATAACTCCGTTACGTCATGCTGTCTCGCAGAATCTTACCGTATTGGCAGTTGCCAGACCGGAGCACGGGCAGGTCTGCATCGCAGGCATAGACGAGAACGGTGACTGGATAAGACCGCAAGGTGTTTATGAATCAGATGTCTTCACTTCGACGGAGCAAAATTTCAAAAACCTTTGCATCTCCAAAATATACGTTGATGCGTGGAGAGGCAGACGTCCAAGGAAAGAGGACAGATTCTTTGTTTACTGCAAAGGTGTGGAAAGAGAACTGAATGAAAGGGAGAAGCGGGAATTCCTGGAAAGGAATCTTGACACCTCGGTGGATGCGGTATTTAAAAGAGGGAGGAGCCTGGGTTTGATAAAGCCACGCATTTTGCATGTGTATGAAGAGAAAGCGACAAAGAAGAAGGAAGGGAAGAATCATGAAGAATACATTCGTTTTAACTTCAAAGATTCCTCAGGCAGGATATACCGAAGATGGTCATGCAGATGCGATGCGTTCTACAAAACCTGGGATAAATTGAAAAAGGAGCATCGCTGGACTTATTGGCTGAGAATGCTCAGGTATATAAGGAAAAATGATGCTTATCTCGCTATTGGTCTTACTTATACGGATTACGGCATTGATAGGCTGGAATATGGTGCGTATCCAATGATTGTTGGTGTTCATGTTGTGCCCCGCTTAGAATGATGCATTGACCACATCCAATAGGCTCTTTCATAGCCCTTTTCTATTATCATCTCCACAAATCTCACGTGGTCCCTGACTAAACCTATAACCTCGTCCTCCGTCACTACATCACCCCCCAGAATTTCGCATTTTATCTTCTCGCCTAAAATATCCAAAGGCTTACATGGCTTATCCACTACTATTTCTTTTACTCGAAAGCCTAGACCAGAAAGAGATGATAATAACTCTTCTGATGCATCCAGACAAATATTCTTCTTTTCTGCTCTATCTGCTATGTACTTTGCTTCGCCTTCTGCCGATTCAAACTCATTATAAATATCGTCTCTCATCACTTCCTTCCATTCTTCTACTTCTATTTTGCCAAGCTTCGCTTTCGCAGTTAAAATCAAAACCTTCACTGCGATATCCCGGAATAAGATGCGAGATGCTTCCTCTTTATAGCAATAGATATTGGTATCTTCTAATTCTAAGCTCGGAAGACATTCAAATAATGGTTCAGCAGCCCTGAAATCTTGTGTATCTTCGGGCTCTTTCACCAATCCCAAATCCTTCATGTGCTCCATGGCTAACTCAGGCTCAACTCCTTTTGCAATAGCCCTTATAAAAGCTTCCTGATTTCGTGTAAAATCCATGAAAAGAGTGTCATAACCACCTCGCTTTAAAATCTCTGTCGCTTTCTCCTTCGAATAACTCGTGTTAATGGTTATTAGATTTGTTATTTCCCTACTATCTCTCCGTTCTGAACTCTGCAAATTTTTCATCAATCTTGGTTTAGTATTAAACAATCTTGGCAAATAAAAACGTTGGAACAGCGAGAATGAACCCAAAACAAAGCCCGGAATTTGAAACACAAATAGGTATATGGTTCTACTTTACGAGACACGAAGGAATAGGCGGAGTTATAAAAACAAAACCCAGTGACTTCTACGTTCGTGAAATTACAAATAGAGAAGAAGGTAAAGAAGGAAAATACCTGATTGTTGAGTTGACGAAGGAAAACTGGGACACTCACAGCGTGATAAGGGAAATCTCTCGACGTTTGAGAGTTAGCAGGAATAGAATCGGATTCGCAGGCACCAAAGACAAATTCGCGCGGACCACGCAGAAGATAAGCATCTGGGACGTGGATGAAGAGGAGCTGGAACGAGTAAGAATTGCCGATGTCTCGTTAAAACTAATAGGAAGGTCGAATAAAGCCGTTTCCTTGGGTGACCTTTATGGAAACGAGTTTGAGATTATTATAAGGAACATAGAAGGAAAGAAAAAGGAGATAAAACGAAATATCGAGGCGATAACGGCAGAAATAGAAAATGCTGGCGGAGTACCCAATTTCTTTGGCGTTCAGCGTTTTGGCATTCGCCGTCCGATAACGCATGTAGTAGGAAAACACCTGATAAAAGGAGAAATAAAAGAAGCAGTGATGACTTACATCGCGGATATTTTCGCTGACGAGAGTGAAGAGGCGAAACGAGCAAGGCTGCTTTGCAAAGAAGGAGAACTGAAAGAGGGATTGAAAAAAATGCCCCCGTTCCTGCGATACGAAAAGGCAATGCTAAATGAACTGGTTAAAAGTGGGAGAGAAAGTATAGACGAAGCAAATTTCCTCTCCGCTTTTTCCGTGCTTCCAAAGAACTTGCGGAAACTCTTCGTTCATGCTTATCAATCTTATCTCTTCAATCTTGTTTTAAGTCATCGGATGAAGCAAAACCTGCCATTCAACGAGGCGTTGGTAGGCGATGTGGTCTGTTTTCGCAACAAGTTTGGACTTGCCGATACACACAAGGATAGAGTGGAGAGAGTTACAGAGGACAAAATAGAAGGGATAAACAGGCTGATAAAGCGTGGTAGAGCTTTTGTCACTGCTCCCGTCTTTGGCTATGAAACCGAATTTGCAGAAGATGTGGAAGGAGAGATAGAGCGGAAAGTTCTGGAGGACGAAGACATTGAATTGAATGATTTTTATATCGAAAAGATTCCCGAAATAAGTTCTAAGGGAACAATAAGACCAATATTAGTGCCTGTGCAAGTGAGCGACGAAGGAGTTAGTGATGATGAAGTAAACCCGGGTCGGAATAAAGTAAAATTAAAGTTCTTCTTGCCAAAAGGGTCATATGCAACGGTTGTGCTGAGAGAATACATGAAAAGGAGCAGTTTAGCAGGTTAGCGGTAGCAGGTTACCGGTTTTATTTTTTGCTGTTTTTCGCAAATGCCTTTCAGCAATATTAGATGGAATAGAAACCGCAACCCTTCTCATCTGTGCACTTAAACTATATTTCTCTTCATCGTTAACCCTTCTTTTTCAATAGATTATAAGTTTGTCTTTTGCAGCTTAGTCTTTCGGTTATCTGAACCGCTAACACGCTAAACCTCCAAACCGCTGAATAATGCTATCTGCCATCTCGTGCCTGTTCTCTTGCGTAACCTCAAACATCTCGAACTCCTTTTTCACGCGCTTTGCCAATTCATGCTCCGACCTCTGATGAACAGAGACGAGCATAGACTTTTTACTTTCTATTGCTTCTTCCACAGCTTCTATGAATCGCTTTGACTTCAATTCCATCGGTCCTATTTCGTCCACGATGATTATAATCGGGTCTGGATGTCTCAGCGCATTTTTTATTGCGTTTGCACCTATGGACTCCAAATCGATAGGATTTAAGATGTATTTCCCCACTTTTACCTTCGCGCCTATCGGGCGGTGATGTATATGTGCCAAAATACCTTTTTCGCCGGTATTTATATCTTCTAAGGAGAAGCCTACCCTTACTCCTCCTTCCCAAATATCGGAAGTAAGTATGCCACCCACAGCTATACCATCGGCTTTCAATCTCGTTATAACTGCTTTTATAATCGTTGACTTTCCTATCCTCGGTTTGCCGGTTATTCCTATTCTAAGTTTCATAGATCACAAAACTACCCTTTTGTAACCTCCTCTCTCTTTTGCCAACGCAACAAGCCTTTTGTAACAGTCATCGCTTTCCAGCGTTAGAGAATCGCCAATTAAAACCAACTTCCTCTTCGCTCTCGTTATAGACACGTTAAGCCGTCTCAAATCGCGAAGAAATCCTATATCCCCTGATTTATTACTCCTTACAAACGACACAATCACAACCTCTTTCTCGCGACCCTGGAACCCATCCACCGTCTTTATCTCTAACCCTTCCACCTGAAGTTCTTTCCTAATGAGTGCAACCTGGTCATCATAAGGCGATATAATTGCGATATCCTCAGGTTTTACGCCCAGGCTTAACAACCGTTCTGCGATTTCCTTTACCAATTTCGCCTCCCCTGCGTTCTCCTTAGATGTAGACCCTCTTCTTGTCCGCTCCTCGAACCCTTCGCTACCCCTGGTATCAATAAACAAAAATGGTTTGGCATCCTCACTCACAATTTTCGATTCTGGGAGTAAATCCAAAAGATTATGTTCCTTCACACTTTCATCCGCCTTCAGCTTACCGTCATAAAACTCCTTGCTGGGGAACTCTTCTATCTCCGCATTCATTCTATACTGAACATTAAGCATAACTCTTATTTTATCACCGTGGAGCTCCAAAAGGCGTTCAAACAAGCTCTTACTCAAGTTTCCCCTTGCTGCATCCTCATTCAAAATTGTAGGTGGAAGCTGTTTGTGGTCACCCGCCATGATAAACCTCTTCGATTTGAGCACCGATATTAAAGATGATGGTTCAGTGGACTGCGTTGCTTCGTCAATAACAGCAAAATCGAACTTCGCACCCCTGAGTATCTCAGAACCCACCGTGCTGTTCGTGGCGCAAATTACTTCCGCCTCCTGGATAATCCTTTTTACCGCTCTCTCCTCCAGTGCTCTCGCATCATTGAATAACTTATCTATTCCGTGCTGCAATTCAAGCCATTTCCGCATCCCCGCTATTTTATGCTTAGGTATGCCTCTTGTTGTTTTGCCTTCACTCGCGAGCTTCATTATCATTTCGTCACTTAATCCCCTTCTCCATCGCATTTCTGGCATAACAAACCCTTTCATGCGTTCTTTTATCTCATAACCCTTCTTTCTAAGCTCCTGCGCCTTCATGTAGTCTGGCTCTGCCTGAATCAGATAATCAAGGCTTCTTCTCCTTAAAGAAGGAATTACACGTGCAGGATGTCCAATCCTAACTGCATTCAGACCTATTTTATCCAATCGCTCAACCAGATTATCCACTGCTACATTAGAATCTGCCGCAGCTAAAATCTTATAGCTTTTCTCACCCTCACGTTCATGCTTAACAAGTTGTGCGATAATCTCTACGCATGTTATCGTCTTCCCGGTTCCCGGCGGTCCGTGAATGAGAAAGAAATCACGTGCTGCTAAAGACCTCAAAACCGCTTCTCGTTGGCTATCGTTCAATTCCTCATTATAAAAATCTATTTCGCCTATATTCTCAAAATCCGGAGCTGCATTACCAAGCAATTTATCCTTTCGCTCTCTCTGCATTCTTTTAAATTTCTTTAATGCTTCTATCATCCGTTGAAAGGTGATGTCATTTACAAAAAGGTCTATTCTAAGGTCTTTACGGAATACAAATCCTGGTGGTGCCTCATCAAAAGCAACCGTGATGGAATACGAGGTCTTCTCAGCAACTGTCCCAGTAGGGTTGTTCTCATCCCACGGGTTTGTGCCTGGTTTACTCACCAGAACGAGGTCTCCAACTTCTATCTCGCTCTCCGGCAGCGTAGTAGCAGAGTTCTGTTTTCTAAACCGCACTAAGTGCTTCCCGCCCAGGCCCAAGCCTTGAGATTTTCCTTTCATCCACAGAAAAGCTCTGCCTTTCTCTTCCCTCTCTCTGCCGCTCAATCTTCTCATCTCCTCTTCATGCACTCTCATCTGTTCTTCTCGCTCCAGTTCCACGAGTTCAGTGAAATGTCTTATGTATTCGTTCTCGTTCATTTTCCCTGTCACATTTAATTAAAATTTACCGCAGACGTTGAGCACTATAAATTGTAAATAAATGATAAATAAATTATATTAAGTGAGAAACCCAATCAGAAAAATGAGGGATAAAACACGAATAAATGAAAAAGCACAGCAACTCATCAGTCTGACTACCGAGTTCTGTGAACAGCATCTCGATGATGAATACAAGCAGCTATGCGAGAAACTAATACGAAAGATGTCACGTAAACGAAACGTTCCCTATCTCTCCGGGAGGATAGAAATTTGGGCGGCGGGTATCATTTATGCATTGGGACAGATAAATTTCCTATTTGACCGGAGCTTTGAACCCTATGCAACCCCGGATGATATCTGCAATCATTTTGGAACGAATAAAAGTACCACCACACAAAAAGCGAAAGCCATTCGAGATATGTTTAAATTGACATACTGGGATGATGAATTTTCAACTGAACGGAATAAAAAGGATAATCCATTCTCCAAATTGATGATGATAAATGATCTAATCATACCCATTGATATTCTCGAATCAGAATCTCAGGAGGAAGAAGAAGACGAAGAAGATAAAGATAATACAATGCGAGATAAAAGGCAGAAAACAATCGATAACTTCATGTAATTTTCAAAATAGAGCTTAATTTTTAAGTTCCTTATCTCCAATTTTGTCTCTTAACTCCTTGCCTACCTGAACTGTACCCACGTTTTCTCCGCCCTCTTCTATCTTTTTGAGATGGCGTTTCCGTCCATTTTATTTTCACCCTTTCTACCTCCGGCATTCTTTCTTCAATTACGTCCACTTCGTAGTCCCTCTCTACTCTTCTAAAATCATCATAATCTCTGCTTGAAAGAATATTTATCGCCTTTCCTTCTTTTCCCGCTCTTGCAGTTCTTCCTATTCTATGAATATAATCCTTGCTATCCGTGGGAATATCATAATTGTAAATATGCGACACACCTTGAATATCAAGTCCTCTTGAAGCTACATCGGTGCATACAAGCACACAAGCTTTTTGCGAATGAAAAAGCTTCATTGTCCTGTCCCTTTTGTCCTGGGTAAATCCTCCATGAATGGCGTGGGCATCTATTCCCTCACATTTCAGGTTATTTGCAACAAAGTCTACATTTTTTCGTGTATTACAGAACACCATTACAAGCCCTGCTTTTTCGTGGTTCAATAAATGGACTAATAAAGAGAATTTTAAATTATCTGGAACGTCATAATAAACCTGGGTTAATTTTTTCGGGTCAACATAAGCTTCCGCAGAAACTTCAACTGGCTTTTTCATATATCTCTGAGCAAGACGCACTATCTCTCTTGATACGGTGGCAGAAAACAATAGCGTCTGCCTTTTTACAGAGCATTCTCTTATTATCTTTTCGACGTCATCTATGAATCCCATATCAAGCATTCTGTCTGCTTCGTCTAAAACAAGGATTTTTACGTGGTTTAATTTAATAGTCCTTCTTCCAATATGGTCCAGTATTCTGCCTGGCGTTCCTATTACAATATCCGCCGTCCTCAATTTTACAATTTGTGGATTTATTGACACGCCTCCATAAACGACAACAATCTTTAAATTTAAAGGCATGTATTTTGAAAAGTTCCTTAAAGCCGCTGCAACCTGCTGTGCCAGTTCTCTTGTTGGAGTTAGAATCAACGCCTGAATTCCTCTACCCTTTTCTGAATTTTCTATAATGCCCGAAGCAAACGCAAGCGTCTTTCCTGAACCTGTTGCAGACCCTGCTATAACGTCCTTTCCGGCAAGAATTAACGGGATAGATTTTTCCTGTATCTCGGTTGGCTGTTCAAACTTTTCCTCTACTATTGCTTCCAAAATAGGCTCTATAATGCCCAGTCTTCTAAATTTTTCCATAGTCTTTTTATCAAAGTCTAATGCCCTTTCTCATTAGCTTCGTTAATTTATATATTTTCAGCTAATATAAAGGTTATAAGCGAAAAAAAGATGAACTCAGGAAAAATGAAAAATAAATGACGATATCAAAGACCACACAGCCTGAACTCGCACCTGCACTTATCCCTTTTATTGCATTGCATGGTTTAATGCACATCCTGGCTACGACATTGCCTGCTCTGTCACCCTTAGTAAAGGCTGAGTTTCAATTAACGAACACCGCGGTAGGTGTGCTTTCTTTTGCCTTCGCGGCTGCTATCGGGTTGGGAAGCATATTCTCAGGTATGCTATCGGACAGATATGACGGAATAAGGCTGATAAGCCTGGGTTTCTTCTCCACTGCCACACTCTCCGCTTTTCTATTCCTTTCTTACGATTTCCTCTCGCTTACACTAACATTTATTGCTATGGGATTCTTTCTCAGTTTCTATCACCCCTCTGCCCTGTCCCACATCGCAAATTCATTCAAGATCAGACGAGGTAAGGTATTTGGAGTGCATGAGACAGGAGGGAGCATAGGAATTGCCATAACTCCGTTGATAGCCGCGTTAATCAGTTTTTATGCAGAGTGGCGTTTCGTTTATTTGTTTTGGGCATTTCCAACTTTTTTTTTCGCTTTTTTGCTCCTCAAGCTGATGAAAAAACGAGATTTTTTCTCCAATGCTAATGCTAATGACATGAAATTAAGCGTCTTTATTAAGCAAATCATAAGCACAGGTTCGATAAGAAGGATATACGTAATAGAAGGACTATTTGGCTTTGTTTTCGGCGGGTCATTGACTTTCATACCCATATTCCTTAACGAAGCAAAAGGACTGAGTCCCGATCTTGCAGTGATGCTAACATGTGTGTTTACGGGAGGAGGAGCGATAGGCAAATTTGTTGGCGGGCATTTTTCTGACCTCGTTGGAGGGCGAAAAGTAATGGTTTATGGTTTTTTCCTTACCGCACCTTTATTTTTCAGCGTTCCTTTTCTACCTCTATTGGGGGCTATTCTGGCGTTAGCACTTGCCGGCTTGATTTTCCCAACAATTCTACCTGCGATAATAACCACGATAGGCAAAGAAGTCCCGCCGTCAAGAACCGGAATAGCGTTTGGACTGATGATGTTCGCAGGGTTTGGCTTCGGGTCCACTTCGCGTCCTCTTCTTGGTTTGATAAGCGATAGTTTTGGTATTTCAACGGTGTTCTATCCAATAGTAATTGCTGTTTTGATTGGTGGGTTCTTGAACGTTTGCATGCCGCTGAGACCGGGCTCAATAAGGCGTGGAAAATCCAATTTAAATTTGAAGTGAAGTTTTATCATGCAGAATTCTCAAAGCCTCTTTTTCCCTGCGACCACCGCATTTTTCGACAATCCCGACATAAAGTCCTATCAGTTTTTTTATCTCTTCCTTTTCACGATTATCCTCTATTAGGGCATATCTCGTTGCGAGGATTGCGGCTTCTATCACGGCATTTAGCCCGCGGTTTATCGCTTTCACCTCTTTTCGATTTATTTTTACTGTGATGGGCGTAAGTTGAAAAATGAAATTTCCGGATTCACTCCTTTTTTCGATAAAAACACTGTCGAAAATTATCCATGATTTCGCTTCTTTTAGCATCGGGAAGCCGGAAAAAAGTGAGAAATGAGTTTCGTTTAGACGTTCAAATGCGGCTTTCACAAATAAGACAGCATCGTCAGTTACATTCGCCGCTAATTTGTTCGTTTCCATCACGTTAGAAAGCGTTTTTGAACCTTCGTATAGCTTTACAAAATGTTTATTTTCATCCTCTGCCACTGTTATTATTCCAATAGGGGCTGCATCAGGCTCTCCAGAAGCGGACTTCGTCGTAACTATTACTTCTGATATGCCCTCGCCTATTCCTGCTTCTTTCAGGTTCATTTTCCATATATTCTCTTCAGGACAAAAGAAATGTGGAAAACAATATTTAGACGATAAGAGGTGTAGATATAAATATGGCAACCGAAAAGGAAAAGATCTTGATAGCGCTTACGCCTTCGGAATCGAAGAGGCTGATAGCAAAAGGCGTAGCGAATCTGGAAGAAGTGCAGCAAGCGCTGAAGCACGGAACTATCATAATAGGACTGGGGACCACAAACGCTTATGTAGCCGAGGAGATTTTGAATGGGTTGTACAATATTGGGGCAAAGAGCAAAAAAAAGATTGATAGGGGGAGATACGCCGCGGGTGTCGTAACAGAAAAAGGTACTTGTGTTGTCGCGAAAGAAGAGCGGGAAGAGGAAGTGATAATAAAGAATGGTGAGATAAGCGATGAGGGCATAGAAAAAGCAATAGAGGGGCTATCTGCGGAAGATGTGTTCATAAAGGGCGCAAATGCGTTGGATGCTGCCGGAAACGTAGGCATATTCCTGGCGCATCCCTCCGGCGGCACGATAGGTTCTGCACTCGGAACGGTGATGGCAAGAGGCGTGAATTTCATAATCCCCGTAGGTATTGAGAAAACAATACCTTTCTCCATTTCAGAAGCTGCAAAACGCGCAGGAAAGGAGAAATTCTTCAAGTCGGTAGGTAAGCCCGTAGGGTTGATGCCAGTATATGGAAAGGTAATTACCGAGATAGAGGCACTGAGAATATTAGGGGCAGAAGATGCTTTTCCCATAGGTGCTGGTGGTGTGTCAAAAGGAGAGGGTTCTGTCGTTATTTGCGCTGAGGGTAGTGCGGATAAGATGGAGGAGCTAATGATGCTTATAACAGAAATAAAAGGAGAAGCGCAGGTAAAAGTGGTGCGTGTCGAGTGCGAATAATCGGTAAGTAAGCCAAGTTGGGGATGCTCGAAGAGGTAAAAAAACGGTAAGTGTAATGGGCCCGATGCGATTCGAACGCATGACCTCCGCCTCGTCAAGGCGACGTCATTCCAACTAGACCACGGGCCCATCCCATTCTATATTTAGAGGAGCATGCTAATAAAATTGTTCAAGTTTTATTTGTTTTTGAATTGGATTATAAAAAAGCAATTAGTGCAAAATAGGAGATTTCTACAATGGAGAAAGCTAAGGATTATGATTTAATTGTTGTTGGTGCAGGTCCTGCGGGGATGACCGCAGGAATGTATGGCGTGAGAAGCGGATTGGAAACATTAGTGATTGAGAAGGGGATATGCGGCGGTTTATCAAATGAGGCTCCTGAGATAGAGAACTATCCAGGATTCAAAAAGGTGAGAGGAATGGAATTGGCAGAGAAGATGAAAGAACAAGTGTCAGAATATGTAGAGATAAGAGAGCAGGAAAAGGTGGAAAAAATAGAGAGGAGTGGACAAGATAATGATCTGGTGGTTTTCACAGAAAAGGGTTCTTATGTCACGCGCGCGGCGGTAATAAGCACAGGAACCAAACACAGGAGATTAGGCGTAAAAGGGGAGGCTGAATTTCTTGGAAAGGGCATATCTTATTGTGCCACCTGTGACGGCTTCTTCTTCAGAGATAAATCTGTAATAGTGGTAGGAGGAGGGGACTCAGCAGTTAGAGAAGCTTTGTATCTGAAGAATATTGGCTGTGAGGTGACGCTAATTCATAGAAGGGGAAAGCTCCGGGCAGAACAGCATTTACAAAAGAATCTGGAGAAGGCGGGTGTGCGTATCCTGTGGAATTCAGTGGTGAAAGAGATAAGAGGGGATAAAGCAGTGAGAAGCATTACCAGATTCGATAAGGATAGGGGAATAGAGGATGAGCTCTCGGTAGAAGGAGTGTTTATATCCATTGGTGAAGAGCC
>JAPDIG010000027.1 GCA_025966525.1 Candidatus Methanophagales archaeon
GGAAGGATATTTGACTCATATTTTTCACCGTCTATTCTTATTTCTCGCACGCCATGCTGCACACCTTTGGGGTTGCTTACAGATATGTCATAAATTGCGTTTCTGAACCTTCTCTTTATTTTATATGAAGTCCACTCGCTGGGTATGCATGGGTCTATCTTAAGACCATCGAGCTCTGTCCGGACACCCAGTATATAATCCACGCAAGCACGCCACATCCATGCAGCGCTACCGGTAAGCCAGGAGTGTGAACCTTCACCATAATGTGGGGAGTCCGGACCAGCTACGTACTCTGGATAGACGTATGGTTCGGTTTTAAATGCGGGATTTGAAGCAAGATTCAAGGGTAGCGTCTTTTTGTAGTATTCGTACGCTTTATTGCCCCGCCGAGAAAGAGCAGCGGCAATTATACTCCATGCAGAAGCGTGCATGAATATCGCTCCATTCTCTTTTTCTCCACTTATGAACCGCGTAATTAAACCTATGGACCTGTCAGGATGAGAATAAGCAGGTCTGAAAAGCGCAGTCCCATAATCTGTTTCCAAATACCGTTCCACTGAGTCCATGCATTTATCGGCTCTATCCGCGGGAGCGATTTTACCGAAAACCGCCCAACTTAGTGTGTTCAAATAAATCTTGCCCTCTTCATTTGTTTTACACCCTATGGCTCCTCCATCATCTTTAAACGCACGAATATACCATTCTCCATCCCAACAGTACTCATTAACAGCTCTTTTTAGCTCTTCCTTCTCTTTTTTATACCGCGATGCCACATCTGGGAACTCTAAAAATTCGTTCAATTTTATCCATCTATCCAGCACCAGATATAGCATCTGCGATGCCATCACGCTCTCTCCCCTTCCTTTCTTGCCAACGAAATCAAGTGCATCGTTCCAATCACCACGTTCAATCAAAATAAGCCCTCTCTCACTCCTCCTCGATAAAACATAGTCTATCGCTCGCTTCATATGCTCATATATCGTCCCTTTCCCACTATCCATGAAATCCTCACGCTCATACAGGAAATCAAAATCTCCTGTCTCTTTTAAATAGCAAAATACGACCAGAGGATACCACATCGGGACATCTGTATGGTCCGTTCTGGTACCACGCATTGAAACTTGAGAAAATGAATGGCAGGTGTTCCCGTCTTTGAACTGGAACTTTGTGATGAATTTTATTCTTTCACGTGCGAGTTCCGGATCTATTGGCAGGGTTCCTATAATTGTCTGCGCTACGTCTCTGAATCCAAAAGTGTCAAAGCCAAACAGATAATATGATGCCGCAGACCGATACCACCAGAAATTTATCCTGTTCTGGTACTTATTCCAGATGTTCACCGATAAATCGAGATTTTTATCTGGAGTCTCTACAACTACTCCCTCGTTTATTATTCCATCCCAATATGATTTTAAGCGCTTGAACTCCTCCTTTGCTACTTCTAATCTCAGGTCGCGCTCTATTAGAATGTCCTTTAGCACGCCCATACCGACCAGTATCTCTTTCTCCTCTCCCCCTTTCAGGTCTAAAGAAAATTGAAAAGCGAAGACAGAGCTTCTGCCTTCGCTTTCTGTATTCCGGCATCTGCCTTCTTCAACCGCTATCGGATTGGATGCCAATCTATAATCACCAATAAAAGCATCCTTCAGACAGTCAAAACCATTTGCTTTCGGCTCGCATGCGAAAAATACTTTCGTTGGCCATTTTTCATTCGCGGTATGCAGCCCACGTAACCTATCCCAGAACGTCTTTTCCGCATATAAAACGCCTTCTTCCTCGTACACGCGATTAAATAATTCGTGAAACTCCGTGCTCAGCAGGTCACTTCGGATGTTTCCTAAGGATAGTTCAACACCGGTGAATACCTCCAGCTCGCGTGCTTCATCACTTTTGTTCTTTATCCGTATGAGCCAATATTCCAGGTCTTTGTCCGGGGGAACGAAGTATAAAACGCTACCTTCTATTTCTTTCCGCTCGGATTTTATCAAATTATAGCCAAGTCCAACCCTGCATTCCCAGGAATCATAATCTCTGCATACTGGTTCCCAGTTTATCGTCCAGTAGTCATCTTCTCCCTTATCCAAAACGTAAACTTCCCTGCCCAGTGCTGCACTCTTAAGCCTTGGTCCCCATCTCGTAATTCCATTTACAAAAGGGTCTTTCCAGAACGTATAACCACCGCCAGTATGGGACATGAAGGTGCAATATCTGCCATTAGTGAGGTAATTAACCCATGGCTTTGGCGTTCTCGGGTCTGTGATTATATACTCCTTTCCGTCTGCTGAGAATTTACCACTCTCTGACCTCTTTTTAATGATTTTTGGCATTTTTATCACCACATCCTTTTTATATATTTTCGTTCTATACGGAGCAGATATAATTTCAACCTCACCCTTTATAAATCTTGGGTTATCACTCTTCATCATTCTGGACTTAAACGCCTCGTAAGATTCTTCAGATATATACCTCATCAGAATGAGATCCAGAATCGTCTCCAGACCTTTGGTGGTCCTCCTCATCCACTTGTGCTTTGTCCTTTTCGCTATTTCTCCCATCAAGCGCTCTATGAGATTTGAATTCCGCGGCACCTCTCTTCCTTTTACTGCAAAGACAGCAAAGGTGACAATAGTATTTGAATAAGCCTGGATAAAGGAAGCAGCCTTAAAACAGCCGAGTTCTCGGAGTTCTTCTTACCAACCGATACCTTTTTATTCCCATCAAACTGTATTTTTATTTGAAGAGACACGGTAATATCCATTGGGATCACCTCTTCCGCATCCAACATGCTGGAGGTGTTTCCCCTAGGATTTTTTATAATTTTAACCGATCTTGCAACACAACCAATAACTTTCCATATCTTCCAATAACAAATGTTTTCAGAGACAAAAGAGGGAGTAACGAGGATATTAGTGCCGAAGCAACCCACAAAATCAATTTTTTATAACCCCGGGATGGAGCTATGCAGAGACATAGACATAGCAGGAGTAGCTGCTTTTGTTTCTTCGCTACCTCAACAACAAGCGTCTCTGACATATATTGATGCACTTGCAGGTACAGGTGTGAGGGGTATTAGAGTAGCGAATGAAGTGGGGCTATCCGTGGCTATTAATGACCGAAGCAAACCCGCTTATGAACTCATAAATCGAAATATAGAATTGAACGATGTAAGAGAAAGAGCGAAAGCGTATAACGAGAATGCGAATGTGCTTCTCTTGCAGAATTACTACGACTTTGTGGATATAGACCCTTTTGGGTCTCCAGTTCCTTTTCTGGACGCGGCGTGCAAATCAGTGAAGAGGCTGCTGCTAATTACGGCGACAGATACCGCGCCATTATGCGGCGCCCATTCCGGAGGCTTGAGGAAATACGATGCAAAACCTCTTAACACTGAATATCATACGGAGATGGCAACTCGTATTCTCTTAGGTAGAGTAACGAGAGACCTGTGCAAATATGACAGGGCGATAGACCCACTGCTGTCCTATTCCAAGGCGCATTTCATAAGAATTATCGCGCGAGTGGAAAAAGGCGGGAAAAAGGCGGATGAGCGCATGAAAAGGCTGGGTTTCATCGCTCATTGCTTCTCCTGTGGCAATAGATTCGTTTTCTCATGCTCAGATATGCTGGAAATGACGATAGAAAAGAGATGCGTGGTGTGTGGTGCGAAAATGCAGATTGCAGGCCCCTTGTATATAGAAGCGATAAAAGATAAACGGTTTTGCGAACAGGTGCATGAAGAGTTGGGAAGACGAGAGCTGGGAAAGAAGAAGGAAGCAATGAAAATCGTGGCAGCATGCATAAATGAGCTGGATATACCTTTTTATTATGACCATCATGCGCTATGCAAGACTTTGAAAGTCCCCCCACCGCCTATTTCTTCGTTAATTGATGCTCTGCAATTGAACGGTTTCGCTGCGAGTAGAACCCATTTCTCGGATACTGCATTAAAGACCGATGCAAGGATAGATACGATAAAAGATATTTTTAAAAAAATGAACATTGTAAACTTATCATAGGAGGCATAATTCTTATTACCACTGGCAATTGAATATGGCGCCGATAGAATAAATACGATGGATGGAATAAGAATAAGCTTGGAAGAAGAGGGCTGGGTGCTTATAAGGGCTTCTAATACTTCGCCCTTGATACGCGTGACTGTGGAAGGTGCAACAGAGGAGACAAGGGAGAAGCTGATGAAGAAATTTGTTGCAGTCACAGTGGATGAGATACGGAAATTTTAAATGGTTCGATTAAGAATGAAAAGATTATTCCACCTCGCGGACACGCACATCGGCTACTCGGCATATCGAAGGATAGATGAAGCAACAGGGCTGAATCAACGAGAAGTAGACACCTATGAAGCGTTCAAACAATTTGTGGATTATGCGTTGAAGGAAAAGCCAGATGTGATATTACATGCAGGAGACCTATTTGATTCCGTGCGCCCTACGAACCGTGCTATCTCTTTTGTTCTTGAGCAATTAATAAAGTTAAGTGAAGCAGGAATCCCCTTTGTCGTGATTTCGGGCAATCACGAGACTCCTCGTTTGAAGGAAACGGGCAGTGTATTCAGCCTATTTGAGCATATTCCGGAGGTATACGTTGTGTATAAAAATAAATACGAACTCATTGAGATTGATGATACAAAAGTGCATGCCGTTCCTCATTGCGATGATATTGAGGGCGAAAAGAAGAAGATGCGCTCGTGTAACAACAACGGGTTTAATGTCGCACTACTCCATGCGAGTGTTCTCGGTGCAGGACTACCAGCATTCATGATGGGCGAATTCAATGAGCAAGTAGTTAATATTGACGACTTCACGAATTTCGATTACCTCGCATTGGGGCATTTTCATGGTTGTTCGAGAGTACGTGAAGATGCCTACTATGCGGGCTCAACCGAAAGATTCAGCTTCAACGAAGTGAACGACAATAAAGGCTTCTTAGAAGTCAGATTAAGTGCGAATGGCGGAAGAGAAGTTATATTTCACCCTTTAAGGACAAGAGAGATGGTGGATCTGGAGCCGATAATTTGTAGCAATCTTGATGAGCACGAGATAAAAAGAGCGATAACACGTTCTATCCAGGAATGCAATCCCAAAGATAAAGTAGTAAGGTTAAAAGTGCAGGATATACCTATGCATGTCTATCACTCGCTGGATTTTGACGACCTAAAGCGGCTGACAAAGTCTGCTGTTCACTTTGAGATAAAATACGAGTTCCAGAGAGATAATGAGTCATTTTCTGCTGAACATCCCGCTTTTCATTCTTTACATACTGAGTTCCTTCGCTTTATTCGCAAGTACACGATAGGAGCGCATATAGATAAAGCAAGGCTAAAGGAGTTAGGGGTGCGGTATATGCAGGAATGGGAAGAGAGTGGTGACATTATTTAAAAATCAAGAGGAAAATATGTAAGTAGAATAAGATGAAAAGAGAAGGTACAAATGCGGGAGGGAAAAATGAAATTAGACAACAATGATAGGAGAATTGTGGAAATGCTACAAAAAGACGCTACGCTCTCGTATAGCGCGATAGCAGAGCAATTGAATATAACAGAAAGCGAAGTGGAGAAAAGGATTAGAAGGCTTTCCGACACCCGAACCAAGATACTAATAGTTGATGACGAATTGGATACCTTGTTACCACTAAAGAGAGCGTTGGAAATGGAGGACTTCAATGTCATCGAAGCTCAGGACGGTGTCGAGGCACTGGAGAAGGTGAGAGCGGAGATTCCCGACCTCGTGCTTCTCGATTTGATGCTACCCAAGCTAAATGGCTTTGAGGTCTGCCAGCAGTTAAAGCAGAACGAAGCAACAAGTAATATTCCGATAATTATGCTCACTGCAAAGGGCGATACTTCTGACAAAATCGAAGGCATTGAAATCGGCGCGGATGATTATGTTACAAAACCATTTGATCTTGCGGAATTAAAAGCGCGGATAAAGGCTGTTCTGCGCAGAACTGCTCCGTGACTAATACATCCAATTTAATTAAAACGTTTTTACAAATATGAAGCTAAAAAGAGATAACAGAGTGGTTATTCTTGTAATCTGCATCATCCTTATATGTACTGTTACTTCGCTGGGTTTCAAGACACACGGCGAAGTGGAGGAAATAGTCCAGGAACAATTCAATGAGCAGCAATTGTTGCTCGCGAGGCAAGCATCTTTGGGCATTGCCGGATTTGCAGATGAGCGTGTAACCATTATTGAAATACTCGCCCGCGATAGGTCTTGTGACGAAATTGATAACCTCACACGGTGTTTTAAGACAATCTACGAGGAAACCAGCGGTTTTTATAGCATTGAGTTTATTGAGCCGAATGGCGTGGTAGTATATGGTTACCCTGAAGATCGTGCTCCGATTGGGTATGACCTGTACGCGGAAAACAGAAGCAGTGCATTCGATTCGGCGCGAGATTCAAGGAAGACGAAAATTTCTCGCCCTACACCTCTGTTCGAGGGCGGTTTGGGCTCCTTCATCTGGGTTCCAGTATATGAAGGAGAGGATTTCAGGGGCGTCATCCTTGCCATTATACGAATGTCCACCATCACAGACCGATTTCTCACACCAATCATGCAGAACAGAACAGGGTATGTGTATATGATAGATCATAAAGGAAAATCGCTTTATGACGGAGCGAAGAGAGAAGCAATCGGTAAAAATTACCTCAAGATGCTAAATGAGAATAACAGAAGTGATGGGTGGCTGAAAATTCTCAACGAGCAGATGAACGGCTCAGAAGGGACTGCTGTTTACCTTAAAGAAGGCGATGAATCGCAATCGGAACAAATCGTGGCGTATGCACCCGTCCGATGGCGCAACCAATTATGGTCAGTTGCTATATCAGTACCTGCAAGCGAGGTTGACCATTTGATACGCTCGGTTTATGCCAAACAAATGATCTTTTTAGGCACAGTCATCGCAATCATCCTCGGCGGAAGCCTTGGGTTGATCATGATGTTCTCCAGGTGGAACAAAACGCTGGAAGCAGAGGTAAAATCGAAAAACGCTGATATGATTCGAATGAACAAGGAACTTGTACTGGCGAATAAACGGCTCAAAGAACTGGACAAATTAAAATCTGATTTTGTTTCTATGGTGTCGCATGAACTCAAGACACCGCTTGCTGCCATGAGAACATCGGCACAGGTGCTTAATATGAGAGACGCAGGGGAAAAAACGAAGGCAGAAATGCTGGACATCATTCTCAGGAACATAGACCGACAAACAAACCTTGTTAATGACCTGCTGGACCTGTCCAGAATAGAATCAGGCAGAATGAAACTGAAAATGGGGTGTGTGTCATTGGATTCAGTAATTGCTGATTCTATCGAAAGTGTGAAGCAGGCAGCGATAGAAAAGGGCATAAAACTGAATGTAGAACTACCAGAAGATATCTCTTCGGTTAAAGCAGACCGCGAGAGACTTACCCAGGTGATCATAAACCTCCTTAATAACGCTATTAAATTCACGCCAAGGAGTGGAGAAATCAGCATAAAAACCCGTGAGTTGAACGGGCAGGTGGAAGTGAAGGTCAGCGATACCGGGACTGGAATCCCGGCAGAAGATTTGGATAAGGTATTCGAGAAGTTTTATCAAGCTGACAGCACGCTGACCAGGGAAGCAGGTGGAACTGGTCTCGGACTTGCGATATGCAGGGGGATAATTGAAGCACACAACGGGCATATCTGGGCGGAGAGCGAGCTCGGTAAGGGGAGCACATTTATCTTTAGGCTGGAAAAATGGGTTAGTGGTAAGGCTGGTTGAATTATCATATCCACACCCGCGCCTGAGGGGATAAAAAAATATAGACGTCAATCAAGATGATCGAAAAAAACCGAAAGTCTTTTTAACTATTGTGCAAAACTTTGAATCCATGAATATTGAAATTGCAACGCTGTTGCTGTTCGCGATTGCGGGCGTAGCCGTACTGTCCTCGTTAGCAGTATTGCTCACCCGCGATAACTTCTATGCTTCGATGTTCATGTCCGCAACATTGATTATGGTTGCAGGTGTTTATGCTTTTTTCAACCTCCAGCCTGTTTTCGTTTTAATTGTGTTTATATTTGTGGGCGCGATTGGAATAGTAACAGTAGCGCTTGCAGCAACTTACCGATTTGCACCAGAGCGGCAAATTTCTGTGATATGGGCGCTGCCTGTGATTATAACCGCTTTTATTCTCGGCTTTTCCATTCATATCTCCAATCTTGCTTCCCTCGAAAAGATTCAATTTGCGCTTCAGAAATTTATAACGCCTGAATATCTCTTGCTCGTTTTATTCCTTACCGCGCTTATTATTCTGCTGATGCTATCTGTGTTAAAAATGGGAATAGAAAAGGAGGTGGGGAGGAGCTGAATGCATGGAATAGAGTTATCAATAATCTATGTAACGTCCTTCGCAATCTTGCTTGTAGGTTATCTCACAGCGATTTCGAGTAAAGATTTGATCAGGCTTCTTATAGCGCTGGAACTGATGTTCGGCGCTGTATTCATGTCGCTAATCCCTCTTTTCTCCGCCTTTAGTAATGCTTCTTTTGGTATCGCAATCATCACGATTTTCACGAGCAGCAGCGAACTTTTAGTGCTCATCGCTGCCATCGTAACGCTGGACAGGCAGAAAAAGAATATTTACACGAGTTCCGTTACCATAGGAGGTGATAAATTATAATATGATTATGCTTTACTTCTTGCTCTTGCCCTTAATTGTGGCATTTATAGCGCCTCTTTTAAGACCAAAAGGGGCTACTTATCTCTCTTCAGCCGCTTTTTTAATCCCTTTCTTCTCTATATTATACTGTATCTTCAAAGGCTGTCCTTCCGAGATCCACCTGATGAATTTCTCACCTCCGATAGGGGAGATTTACCTTAATTTCGACTTTATCTCAAATGCGTTTGGTCTCACTATTTGTATTGTTTCCGCGATGGTCGCCCTTTTTGCTCTGCCCTACATGAAGCACAGGTTCGAGGAGATGGAGTGCGATGCCGAGAGCGAATTCAGGAAATACATATTCTTATATGACCTTTATGCCGTTTCGATGTTGTGGCTCGTGTACAGTGGAAATCTCATCCTCTTGTACGTCTTCCTGGAAATCACGTTGATTACCGCTTTCCTACTTATTTACCGCTATGGGTATGGAAACAGGAAATGGGTGGGTCTCCTATACTTAATCTGGTGTGCGGTTGCCGGCGTTCTTACTCTGGCGGGTTTCATTATCATCGCTTTTGATCCCTTAAACAATACGCTTGCACTTAAGGGTATAACTACGGTTGGGATGCTTGCATGGGCGTTTATTCTCGTTGGGATGTTAATAGAACTGCCCGTCTTAGGACCGCATATATGGCTTCCATGGGCGCATGCTGAAGCACCTACGCCGGTGAGTGCATTGCTAAGCCCGCTAACCGTGGGTCTGGCAGGTTATGTACTGCTGAGAATTGCTCTTATAGATTATTCTTTTATCACTACTTATCGAATGCCTATACTCGGGTATGCGATATTTTCGAGTATTTATGCCGGTTTTTCAGTCTTTAAGCAAACCGACTTCAAGCGACTGCTCGCATATTCAACGGTATCGCAGATGGGATATGTGCTGGTAGCACTTTGCCTCGGACCTTTCGGGCTTATCGGCTTGGTTATTCAATATATGTCACATGCGTTCGGTAAGTCAATCTTGTTCTCTTCTGCGGGAGGAATTATTGCGGTCCACCACGGTCTTCGAGACCTTAATAAGATGGGAGGATTGCACGATTCCATTCCGGCAATCTCGAATGCCGCAGTAGTCGGATTCCTGAATCTTGGTGGAATCTTGACAATCGGCATGTTAGGGGAATTTTTCATATTAAGAGGTGTTGTGGATACTTTCCTCAGACCGGAATCTCCTGCATTCCTTGGCTGGACAGGGAGCTTACCAATTTTCTTAGCTGTGATATTCATGTTCATCCTTTCGGTTTGGTATGGTTTCTGGACGATAAGAAAAGTATTCTATGGTAAGCCGAAGGATACGAAGAGGCTTGAGATAAGTAGATACTTTTATGTTCCTCTCTTTATCATCGGTATTTTTTCGGTATTGTTGTTGTTCCCACCGTTGTCAACGGTATTAATTCAAGGGCTTAATTCAATTCCGAGTTTAGGGTTAGGAGGTGTTGTACCATGATCGACGATTGGATTATTTTCCTGCTGCTTTTCTTAGCTCCGGTTGTTAGCAGTATTCCTATTGCTTTAGCATATAAAAGTAAAGGATGGACAGAGAAACTGCCCTATCTTTCGGTGTTCGGTATCTTCGTTTCGGTATTGATGAGCCTCTACATCTTCTTCGTTTTCCCTGAAAATCAACAATATGCTTACGACTGGATCCCCGACCTTGGGATAAATATCGTTCTCATTACTGATTATTTAAGCAGATATATGGGAGTCATAACTGCGGTTATAGCGTTCTTCATTGCTATTTACGGCTTGGACTACATGCGCGGGGATTACAGACCCTCATGGTACTGGTTCTTCTTCAACCTTTTCACCGCATCAATGCTTCTGGTTGTTTATAGTGACAATCTATTCTTGCTGTTTGTAGGCTGGGAAGGACTTGGAGCCGCGTCGTGGGGTTTAATCGGGCACTGGTTCCGCGACGATGATGAAATTGCATACGTTGGCGTACCAAAAAGAAAAGTTGGACCGCTAGAACTTAGCTGGCCACCGAGTTTTGGTGGGTGGCGGGCTATCTCGACCATACGATTTGGTGATGTGCCCATGTTCTTTGCAATTGCCGCGATATGGGTATTTACAGGCAATCTCAATATATCTGAGATTAATTGGGAATCGCTTTTCTTAAATATTGGTGCTGCAGGAACAGTAATTCTGCTCACCCTGTTCCTCATGGGTCTGCTTACTAAGTCAGCGCAGGTTCCATTCAGCGAGTGGCTTATGACTGCGATGACAGGTCCGACAACTGTTAGCGCTCTTCTGCACTCAGCGACCATGGTAGCAGCCGGCGCTTTTGTATTCATCAAGATTAGCTGGTATATAAAACCGTGGGAATTGCACCACGTTCCCGGACTTAATTATGTGTATCTCTTTGCACTCTTCATTGGGTTGATTTCAGGATTATACGGTGCGCTTGCCGCTTCTGGAATGCTCGAAAGAAAGGTGCTACTCGCGGCATCCACGATGTCAAGTCTTGGTTTGATGTTCGGTGCAGCAGCCGCTTCTTACTGGATTCATGAAGAAGTGATGCCGGGTATAAATCTGGCTTTGCTCGTCGCATTCTGGTATATGGCAGTGCACGCGTTTGCTAAGGCGAGTTTGTTCCTCGTGAGTGGTCATTTGATTCACGCCACGCACACAAGGTTCTCTGTTGGTGCTCTCGAATTCGGGAAGCGGATGAAGCCTGCGTTTATCACGACCATCATTGCTACGACCTTCCTTATTGGTATGCCTCCTCTTACTGCCTATTGGGTGAAGTCCGGGATGGACGAGGTTATGGAACACCTGATTCATCCTATCGGCTTTCTACCACTTATCCTTTTAATACTTACCTCTTTAGTCTATGCTGCAATTCTTGCTAAGTTCCTCAGTCTCAATTTCATAAAAGGGGAGAAACCACATCACGAGCATTTAGAAGGCGGGGGGTTGATGAAACTTGGATATGGACTCATGGTATCAATGCTCTTTGTATTGATATACCTTATCTTTACACGCACTGAAACGGCAGGATTTGTCCATGCAGGATTCATGCCAACGTCCTTTGCCGTGGGTATGTCAATATTAGTTGCTTATTTAATTGCAATATACAAACCAAGGATGACTTCGTTTGCAAAACTCGGGACTTTCTTCAACGACCGGATGTATCTTCCATTCGTTAATGATTATATCTTCCCAAAAACTGGTTTTTTTGTCTCACACCTTGTCCAGGACTATGGAAACAGAGGAATAGATGGATTCTTCAATACGAAGGTGATGCCAGGCTTATTTGAGAGGATTTCAAAAGGGATACGAACTATTCAAACTGGGTATCTTAAAACCTACGTACAGATTGTGCTCGGTCTCGTGATGATCTTTCTCATTATAGCTGCAATAGGGGGGATGAGGATATAATGGAATTAGCGATGGCGATGATGCTTTTGGCTTTAGCAATTTTAACGCTTGGTTCCGTGGGCTCTTTTAAGTATCGCCAGTTGGGATTCTATGCAGCGATAGTCGCTCTCATAATTGGACTTACAGCCTGCCGTTCGTTCTATTATGGCGCTTTTATCTTTGCAATAGGCATCATTAACCTGGTTTCGCTGATAGGGATAAAGAGTGAGATTGAAGGCGTGGATTATGGATTAGTAGGATTGATGGCACTCGCAACCATGTATATTGCCAATACAAGTGACTTTGCTCTTGTTCTGGCAGCACTTGTTCTCGTTTCCGTGCCAACTTATATCCTGGTTATGATCAGAGAGGGTGGCGCAAACGTTGAGGTTGGTATCAAATATATTACGTTTATGGTTTTCGCTACCGTCTTGTTTTTAATCGGTGCAATCATCCTGGCTTACACCAAGAACTCGTTTGATGGTGTGCTGTACATACTTGGCTATGTAATGCTCATTCTGGGTTTGAGTCTTGAAGTAGGCGTTGCACCGCTACACGAGTGGGTTCCGGATGTTTTCACAAGTGCGGACCCAATTCCGGTTTCAATTATCGCTTCTCTTGCAAAAATCGTTCCCTTTATCGCAGCTTTATGGATACTAATTTATACTGCCAACTCTATAACGGCGTCAATAACTATATTTACTGCCGTGCTTGCTGCTATATCCATGTTTACCGGGAACATAGGGGCTTTGACATCAAAGGAGCATGCAAGAGTGCTTGCTTATTCCACGGTTGCCAATATGGGTTATGTTTTAGCATGCGTGGTTGTCGTTCCCGTGGTTGTGGTCATTGAACATGGGCTTACTATTATTAAACCGGAATTCATCTATTTAGCGCTGGCAGGGGGATTGCTCATGCTGTTTGCGAATGCAGCCGGGAAGATAGGGTTCTTCAATGCGATAAAGGGAGAAGGTGCTTATTCTCCTTTGATGTATATTCTCGCATTCTCGTTCATCGGCGTGCCGCCGCTAATGGGATTCTGGGGGAAATTGTTCATTCTTCTGTCGCTGGTCGAAGTGGGTTATATCTGGCTGGTTGCACTCGTGGTGATAAATTCCGCTATATCTATTCCATATTACGTCAGGCTTGCAAGTGAGCTCAGCATAGATTGGAAAGCAAATCTCACTAACTTCATTGCTGTTGCTGTGGTACTGATAACTTTGGTTACGGTCGCATTTCTGCCTGTAAATTGGTTCCTTGAGGGTATGGAGGTTCTTGCTCACACGATGGGTATAGCAATATAGGAGAGAAAAAGAAAAATGATAGAAAACGCAGCGGTAGTTGGATTGTTGCTTGCGGTTTGCGTACTCATGGATATCGTGCTTCTTATACTCAGTAAAATATGGCCGAGATACCATCCCACAGAAGTGAAGATGTCGAGGTGGGAATCGGGAAACATCCCGATAAAAAATCCGAAATATACGCTTTCAATGCAGTATTTCGGTTTTATGTTCATGTTCATGACGGCAGAGCCAATCCTCGTTATCCTGCTCTTACTTTCTGCTTATCCAACAGTTCATTTATACCCTGTTTTATTGCTACTGTCTCTTTTATTTCTACTGCCCGCAATTTACGTGGGTTATAAGATATCAGTGGTGGAATATTCCAGGACCAAGGGGTGAGGTAAAAAATGGAAGAAGGTGATAAGGATAGGAACATACGCATTCTTCGTTCAGGCGTATTCACGCCTTTGAGAAGGTGGGGGACGAAGTGGAGTCTATGGCCATGTCATTTTGTCACTTCTTGCTGTGGTGTTGAGCTGGCGCATGCTTTTGCATGTGGGTTTGATGGCGAGAGATTGGGCACGTTAAATATGGGTATTTCGAGGCAGGCAAATTTTATCATCGTCGAGGGCACGATAACGAGAAAGATGGCGCGTGCACTGAGAATTGTATGGGAGCAAATGCCAGACCCGAAGTTTGTGAATGTAATAGGAGCATGTGGTCAGCGAGGAGGAATATTCTGGAACAGTTATAACATAACACGTCCTTCGGAGATAGTGCCTGTGGATTTCTTTATCCCTGGGTGCCCGATAACACCAGAGGCTCTTTTAAGGGGTGTAAGAGCGGTTCAAGAGAAAATAGAGGGTAAGGATAGAACAACCATAAAATTTAAGACGACGGAGTTACCTTCAGAAGAGGGTAAGGAAAACAGGGTACCAACCACGGCGAAGATATTTGCTCCAACTCCTGCGATCCGTGTCGACGTGCCAGGGGAAGTAGACTGGGCTTTCGGAAGGGATATGGTGAAAAATCTAAAAGCACAACTTGGTGATCTTTATAAGCGTATCACCATCACTGATAAGAACAGAATAGCGATAAAAACAACGCCTGAGAACTTAGTGAAAGTCGCGAGGAAGCTAAGTGATACGATGGGAATAGACCACGTGAAGAATGTGAACGTGATAGATGTGCCACACGAGAGGAAGTTTATCGTTGAATATATGGTGTCTAATTATAGCGAGGAACTTATGCCTGTTATTATAACGGTCTTCACAGAAATAGGAAGAGAAGCAGAACCTGTATTCCCAAGCCTTACAGCTCTGTGGGAAAGTGGGGATTATTCAGAAAGGGAGATGCATGACTTCTTCGGGATTCGCTTTGAAGGGAATGAAGGGATGAAAGGAAAGTTCTTGCTTGCCCCTGAAACACATACGCCATTAAGAAAGGATTTTAAGCTTGAAGAGGAGCGATATGTCTTAGAGGATGGTGTTCCGTTCGCACCTACAATTGAGCTAACCTCAGACCTCAAGATGCCTGTTCCGGAAGAACTTCTGGAAGAAGCGGAGAAGAGTGATGACTTTGTTGTTCTTATAGGACCGCATCACACGGGCAGTGGGCATCTGAGGTGGATAATACGAATGAAAGGTGATATCATAGTGGATATCATTCCTGACCCCGGATACGTTCACAGGTCAATGGAGAAACTTGCTGAAAATCGCCTGTACATCCAGAACGTACCGCTGTTCGAGCGTATGAATATAAGTGACCCCGTAAATATGAATCTCGGGTATGTCCGAGCGATAGAGAAAGCGCTTGGGATTGAAGTTCCGGAAAGAGCGAAATATATAAGAACAATAATGGCGGAACTTTCGAGGATAGGTGCATTCTTCTACGACTCTGGCATATTTTCGCTATTCACAGGGCATTCAACCGGATTTATGTATGTATGGGCGATAAGGGAGATGATTCTTGAGGCGATAGTACGAATGACCGGGTCAAGATGCACTCCTTCTTTTATCATCCCTGGCGGAATAAGGCGGGACATTTCAGATGACGTTCTTAACATGGCAAGCAACTTCACATCTGCTATCAATAAAAGGCTGCGGAAGTTTGAGGATATATTCATATATAATCCGGTGTTCGTGGCGAGAGCAAAAGGTGTTGGAGTCCTGACGAGGGAAGAAGCGATACGATACGGCATTGTAGGTCCTTTCTTGAGAGCATCGGGGGTTGATTACGATATACGGAAAGTAGAGCCTTATGAAGTTTACGATAAGCTTGACTGGGAAGTCACGACAGGCGATGCCGGGGACTCTCTCGGCAGGTATATGGGCAGGTACGAGGAGATAAAACAGAGCCTGAGGATTCTGAAGCAGGCGGTGGATGCAGTGAAAAGGATGCCAAGAGGTGATATCATAAGCGAAGATGTGCTTGGAGAATACAAAGAGGCATCTAAAGACATTAAAGGTCATTTGTTCCATGCTTATGGTAATCTCGTGCTCCCAAAGGGTGAGTGGACTTCTGTCACCGAGGCAGGAAGAGGCACACTTCTATATTCAATCATAAGCGATGGCGAGTCAAATGTTCCTTATCGTGTGAGGGTGGTAACACCATGCTGGATGAATCTGAGGGGGATAATAGAAGCATCAAAAGGAGAAAGAGTAGCGGATTTCTGGACAATCTATGGAAGTTTTGGATACTTCCCACCAGAAGCGGATAGGTAGGTGAAGAAAAAAAGATGGTCGGCATTGATAGCATCATAACCGGACTGGGAATTGAGGGCAATCAGGTGAGCATACCACTTATACAGCAGATGCTGGATTTACTGCCCGAAATCCCGATGATAAAATTATTGATCTCGTTTATCCTCTGGAAGCCGTTTTTCGCTGCACTGATTTGCCCGGGTTTTGCAACATTGGGAATATTATTGCTCTTTTTCCCGTGGATAGAACGCAAACTCTGCGGCAGGATACAGTGGCGTGTGGGACCGCATGAGATAGTG
>JAPDIG010000028.1:0-10092 GCA_025966525.1 Candidatus Methanophagales archaeon
TGGCGTTTTCTATCAGAAGTATCATACTAATGGTGCAAAAGCAGGTGACCAATTCCAGCCTGACCAAACGGGCACTTTACTATGGGCTGTATGGCACTACTATGCTCTTAAACAAAGAACTGAAGATGCTGTTGAGTTCACAGACTTGATAGAGAAGGCTGCGGATGGAATATGTAATCTCTGGGACAGGAACCATTTTGTGGTGCCGACATACGACCTATGGGAAGAACGAAGCACGTTTCCCGACCTCGATGATAATCACACTTATTCCTTAGCGGCATGTGCGAGAGGACTTAAATGTGCAAATGCTATGCTGGTGGAACAGAAAAACAAAAGCAAAAAATGGCTGAGATGCGCTAAAGAAATGGAAAAAACGATAAAGAAGGGATATGATCCTTCGCACAGATATTTCTTGAGAACTTTTGGTAAGATAAACGACTCCGTGGTTGATGCTTCCTTACTTGGGTTAGTATATCCGTTTGAGATATGCAGTGCGAATGACCAGCGGATGGTGAATACGGTAAATGCAATGGAAAAGAAGATAGTAGAAAATGGTGGCGTTCATAGATATGAAAAGGATGTTTACGATGGGTGGATGCGAGAAGGCAAGCTGCGACGCAAAGGTGCGGGTGCATGGCCTCTGCTCAATTTCTGGATGTCTGTATATTACACAATGAAGGGAGAGAAGGAAAATGCTGAGAAATACCACAAATGGGTTTTGAACCGTTTAGACCGCCCTTACATCCCTGAGCAGATATTTGAAAACGAATTGCAAAAATCTGTTTGCCCACTCGTTTGGGCGCATGCGATGTTTGCTATAAGCCAACTCTTTTACCTCCGGTAAAAACATTGGTCAGAAAAAAACCATTTACTTTTATATATCTATTTAAACATAACTCTCTTTTGATATGCATATAATAAATAAAGGGGTGAAAGAGAAGGATATGAATAGGAGATACATGTTTGCATTTGCACTTTGCTTACTCTTGCTTCTTGCTGGAGTAGGAGTTGCATCGGCGCAAGAAGGAGCAGCGGCTGGTGGTGTCACAGATAGCGGATGGATAGCAATAGCGGCGGGCATTGTAATGGCAGGAGCGGCACTTGGTGCAGGTATTGGAATATCCGCAACGGGAACCGCGGCTGCTGGAGCTACGGCGGAGAAGCCCGAGGTGTTTGGTCGTGTTCTGATCTTCGTTGCTCTTGCAGAAGCGATTGCTATATATGGGCTTTTGATTGCGTTCATGCTCTGGACGAAGATATAACCAGCGGTGCGTAGCGTAAATGCAAAGTGTAACATGCGAAATAGGGTAAATATAAAAGAGGAGGGTAATATTTTTTTTCATGCCCTTCCATACGCTATTCTTATTTCCAGTCTTACCATCGCGGGCTTGTTTGGCGGCTATGCGCTCGGTAAAGGAATAGGGAGCAGTACAGCGGGCTTTGCCTTTTCTCTCCTTTTCTCTTTTCTTGGCTTCTTCTCCGGATTGTTTCTTTCTTATCTCATTGTGCAGGAGAAGCATCCAATTGCTCGCCTATTATCCGGTCGAGAGCGGCAATGAATTTATCCCCAGCTTCCTCAGGAATGGATGCTCCCGCGGCAACAGGATGCCCACCACCAAAACCCTCTACTTCTTTTGATGCTTTCTCCATTGCCTTTGCAAGATCTATTCTATTGCCTTTGTCTCCCTCCCCAGATAGAAGCTTCTTATTACACCTCGCGGATATTTTCGTTTCCGCTCCCGCTTTCTTATTTAACACGATTACCGGCTTTTCTGTATATAAGTATTCTGCGAGTATTCCAGCTAAAACACCGGTTATGCCACCCTCATGCACGTAAAAATAGAAGATATTGGGTAGCTCTTTTATCTCAGTGTCCTCTGCGCTCTCGATTCTATTCAACTCAGAAACAAGTTTACTTTGAAACTTCGTGTATAACGAAGTTGCTTCTGCGACCATTTTCTTCTCGCGCAGACACAGCCCTATCCCAATACCTGCTTTTCCAAACCTGCCACAAGCATCCACCATTCTCATAAAATCTATCCCGTTCTTCACCACCTCGGAATTTAAAATATACGTGGTTCCAACCAAAGCGTCCTTGTCGAGATATTCTCCTGATTTAGATCCCTCTGATAGGGATAACAAAGCAGCAGTTAATCGCCTTTCCTCTTCCTCCTCTAAATCGCTTATATTTCGATCGCCTTCAATATCCACTTTCTTCAAAAATGCATCCACCCACTCCGCCTTACCCACAAGCGGAATATATGGGTCAGTAGAGAAAAGAATCAGCTCGCGAATTTTCCCGTCTCCAAGCTTCAATCCGTTTTTAACCGAAATAACATGAGCTTTTATCGCCTCATCTAAAATCATTTTGTGTATCCCTCTGTCCATCTCTATTTTATCTCCTAATGCCCCCGCTACTGCAAGTCCGGCGAGGTCTATGTTACCTTTTTCATCATCTGACAAGCACCTTGCCACGAGATAAGAAAGACCAGCAGCACAAACCTCACTTCCTCCTTCACTCTCGTTTTTGCTCGTAGAGAGATAAGGGTTTATGTGCACAAAAGAGTCTGGTAGCGACGAGGTTGGGGAAATCAAAGGGGGCATATGGTGATCTATGATTATGACAGCCTTCTCTTTGAGATATTCCCGGAGCAAATCCAATTGCGCAGTTCCCATATCGCAAAATATAATAAGCTCCTCATTCAACCCCTGTATAAAAGGCTGCTCCAAATTGCTCACAATCGTCGTGTGGAACTGTATTCCTTGTCGAAGCAAGGCATTGCAGATGATCCCGGCAGAAGTTATCCCATCTGCGTCATAATGCGAAACCACCCGCGCGTATTCATGTTTCTTTATTATCTTCACTCCCTTTTCCACTGCCTTTTGCACTGTCATCGTGTTGCAATAAATAGAATGAACATTCACAAATCAAAAAGTTTTTCTTTAATAAATCCGTAGTAAAAGTGTGATGATACCTATCCAGGGCGTGTGGCCTAGTTAGGACATGGCGGCAGCCTCCTAAGCTGCAAATCACGGGTTCAAATCCCGTCACGCCCGTATCTTCTCACTATCCACTACTATAACGTCCCCTACTGCTTTCACCGCGTCGAACGGCATAATGATATAGTTGCCCTCCTTTCTGAACCTGCTTGTGTCAAGCTCGGTAGCAGGTTTGACTACGAGTTCTGTCAACGTACCTGTCCCAGCATCTACTACTACATTATGCAATACACCCATCTCGGTACCTTCTGAATCCATAACCAGTTTATCAGTCAACTTCTGCGCCGATATTTTTTCCATTTTCATTCCTCTCCTTCCTTACAATTTCGGTTTCTATATCTCTCTATATTAATCTTTTCATTTCTCTCTCATCCTCAATCCGTAATTTGTCATGGAGTTTTAAAAAATGCTTATCACGTATTTTCACAAAAAAAGCAGGCTCGCCTCTTGTAATGCTGATCCGGTCTTCTTTCCCTATTCCCCTATAAAACTGCCCATCTATGACCAACTCTGCTTCCTTCATCCCAAAAAGCTCTAAACTTATCACGGTATTTATATCCACAACAGTAGGTCTGGCAGAGAGTTTAAAAGGTGCTATTGGCACTATTATAGCGGCATCCACCTTTGGATCTACTATCGGTCCACCGGCGGACATCGCATACGCAGTGCTACCAGTAGGTGTGGCAAAAACAACGCCATCTGCTCGTAATCTCTCTAACTCATCATCATCCACAAAGATAGCGAAATGCAACATTTTTCCGGGCTTCGACGTTATTACTACCGCTTCATTCATTGCATACGGTATTCTTTCTCCCTCGCCTTTCACCTCCACAGAAAGTCTCTCTCTCCTCTCCACCTCAAATCCCTCCAATATCCTCGTGAGTACAGAAACGGCATTTTCTGGTTGCACCTCTGCTAAAAATCCGATAGCACCCATATTTATCCCTAACACTGGCGTGGTGCTTTTCAAATAATGAAGCGTCCTTAGAATTGTACCATCACCGCCAACGCAAATCAAAAAATCCACCACCATTTCCCCTATTTTCATGCCTTGCTCTCTCTTTCCAAGATTATGCGCCGTCTTTTCGTCCAGTATAACCTCTGCTCTGTTACCTACGCACTCAATCAGCCTTTTTACCACTAATACATCTTCTGGCTCCCCTCTGCTTACCATTCCAATTCGTTTCGGCTGAATCGAATTCATTCATTCATTTTCAAACCGTGAGATCGCCTCTGCTAAATCTCCTTTTGTCTCGATTAATGCGGCTTTCGCCTCTTCCTCGCTGCATCCTGCCTTTTCCGCCACTATTTCCACATCTTCTGGAGAAATATTCACCTCGGCAGACTCAAGCTCCGATTCAGGCTTAGAACGTTTTACAGGCGTGCCCGTTATTTGATATATCTTTGAGCCCTGTGTTTCCATAACCGTAACGGTTGCATCATCAAAAACGAGTTCAGCATCAGCGGTTTTTATCACTACTTCCTCTACGTCATCTATCTCTTCTAAGCTTATACCCACTTGCTTCATCATCTGATTTAGCTTCTTAGGACTCAAGCTCACTCCTTTTCTAAATCCTCCTCGCATTTTTCTTTTTCTTTCTACTTATTAACCTATAACCTTGTAACTTCTCAATCTAATAAAATATTCTATATTATAAAATATTTACACAGTGGTGGGAATGAAAGGGCCCGTGGTCTAGTTGGAATGACGTCGCCTTTACGAGGCGAAGGTCATGCGTTCGAATCGCATCGGGCCCATACGCTCAAATTTTCTATCACGTTCATTTTTAATTTCTTTATCGTACGTCAATCCAGAGATGGAGCTCGCGATAAGGCTTGTCTGCATTTATACTTCTGCCTCCACTTTGATTCTCTTTAAACAAGAATAAATTCAATCTCTTCTTCCCCTTTTCACTTGTTTCAGGAAATGTAAACGTGAAAGGGAACTCCAGTGTTTCGTTATGCGCCAGTTGTATTTCCTTCTCACCAATTGTTTTATTTTCTATCTCTGCCCTGAACAGGTAAGAGACATTTTTATATTCGTGATTAACCACGCCCACTATTACTTCTCCCTCTTCACCTGTGGAAAGATTCGAGGGATAATCTGCTGCTTTGCCTTCCTTGCCGAGAATGTAGAACTCGGTAAATTCTTCCCCCTTCTTGGGCGATATGATTACGTAGATTGTTAGCGCAGATGCCGTGATAATCGAGATAATAAGCAATACAGTGAGGATTTTATCAATTGTTTTAGAGTTTTTCATAAAACTTTTAGAAAAAGTTTGATGAGAAAGAAAGGTGACGCGTCTTCGGGAATGAGGGGGAAAAAGAGGCAGGCGTGAGGAATCACTCACGCACTCGGTTTCTCCATTAACTTCTCCTTCTTCATTATCCCCCCGGTTCTGGAATGTGGCTCACGAACTAAGCGGTCAGCGTGTTTTTCCATTTCTCGTGCTTCAAGCGCAAGCTTTGCCGCTTCTCTTAACAGCTCATGCGCCGCTGCTACCACTGGTACGTACTCCTCTGGGTTCTTCATCATGAAACACCCTTTTACATCCAGTTCCGCTACTTTCTCTGCCATGCTATAAGCGGCAATGGCTTTCGCTTTTGCATAAGGATTGGAAAACTTTGCTCTTTCTACCGCTCGCTCCGCAGTTGCTATTATCTGTGGTAATTTTACTTCCCCGCCCTTCTTTATCGCTTCTATGACGCCGTCAATCTCCTCTTGTACCAATTTTGCTACCCCTGTTATGGACAGAACGGAGAGGACATCAGCATTAAACAGACTCATCTCTACGGGGTCTAAAAATTCGCGCCTCGCTCCTATCATCGGGTCACCCGGTATAATAATGTATCCAAACCCTTCCTCCTTTAACTTATCCACTGCTTTCTTCGCAGGTGCGTCTGAGATAACAATGCAAGGCTTACCTTTCTCCTTTACCATCTCTCGTGCGCTCTTAGGACCTGGAAGAGCAGCGTTGGGGCTGGTTATCACCACCACATCCGGGTTCCATTCCAGTAATCGGGAAGTGTCGGCTGCATTTTCCGGTGTCATCTTTGCCCCTGTTCCCAACACCCGAACATCTATATCCTCTCTGTCAGCTCTCTCGTCCAGTAACAAATCCACTATTCTTGAAGTCCCTATATTCCCTAATTTTACAAATCCTACTTTTACTACTTCCATGTGCAATCACGCTTTATGTCTCTGTGAAGAGAGTATAAAAAACTTGTTTGTTTTAATGAGTGAAATACGCCACCACTTCTTTTTCCACAACAGAATCAATCCTGACGAACCCGTATCTTTCGAACTGCACTACGTTACCGAGCTCCGAAGCAATCAAAGGCTCGCCTATGCCTTTATCTATACCTTCTGGCTTCTTCACCACGACTTTTATCCCTTCTGATGGTGCCCATTGAATAATTGGAACGTCTTCCGCTGGCGTTTCTACTGCTTTCCCAACCAATGGCTCGATACTCTCTATCTCCACATCAGAGAGGAATTTGAGCCTTATTCTTTGTCCCTCATTCAGTTTTGCGAAATCATCACCACTTATGTAAACCATATTGCTGGTTCTTATCTCCCGGTACTCCTCTCTTGAAGGATGTTTCAATGCCTTCGCCACAAAGAATCGCCCATCCCTTAGTCTCAGCTCCTTCGGATTACGCACAAAAAAGTATCTCGATGCGATTGCATCCACGGTTTTCCTGTTCTCTGCATACAAATTCTTCATGCTTACCGCGATATCAGTTTGAGTGACGCCAATGGAGATAAAGAACTTACGAATCGCTTCAGGCAGGAATCCTCTTCTGCGCAGTGCTTTTAGCGTTGGAAGTCGCGGATCGTCCCATCCTTCATATTCACCGCGCTCTATCCTTTTTCTCAGTTCAGAAGTGCTGAATTTACCGAACTCCTGCATTTTTATCTTACCCCAGAGCATAGTTTTCGGATATTTCCAGCCGAGATGGTGGTATAAAAATCTCTGCCGCTTTTCCGATTTCATCAGGTCTTTTCCCCTTATTATATGCGTTATACCGAGCAAATGGTCTTCTATTGCAGATTCAAAATCCAGAGTAGGCCATGCCACGTATTTTCTGCCAACCCTCGGATGCTCTCTTTTTAAAATTCGGAATGCGACCCAATCTCTTAAAGCCGGGTCATCACTTGTCATATCCGTTTTTATCCTCAAAACCGCTTCTTTTTCTTCGTAAACGCCCTTTAACATCTTTTTCCATCTTTCCATATTTTCCACATCGCTAACAGTCCTGTGAGGGCATGGTATTTTTTGTTCTTTATACGTTTTGAAAACATCAGCGTGACAGAAACAGACATAAGCCGCACCCTTTTTTATCAGATCCTCCGCATATTCGTAATACAAATCCATACGCTCTGATGCTACTACCACCTCATCTGGCTCTGCATCCAGCCACGCACAGTCTTCAAGATACCAGTCATAAGCTTCGAGCATAGGTCGCTTCACTACCGGGTCTGTGTCATCGAACCTCAGAATGAATTTGCCATCATACATCTTCGCATACTCCGAATTTACGATTATCCCACGTGCACTGCCAAGTGTCGCAGCACCGTTAGGATTGGGTGCGAATCGCATCACAACTTTTTCGCCTTCCGCAAGCGGCAGTTCGGGTAGTCTGCCTTCACGTTTCTCTTTCTCTTTTAGTTCCGCTACCAATTCTGGAGCTATCCTATTCAACTCTTTTCCTTGCTCTTCCCTACTCATTGATTCTATACTCTTTATCACCTCTTTCACCAATATTAAGACATGTTTCGCATCCTTCCTCAATTCTGGATGTTCGGCTAGGATTTTCTTTAGCACCGCATCCTCTTTAGGTGGTTGCTCATATCTCACCGCATTCTGCAACGCGTATTTTCTTATTTCTGTCTTTATCACTTCCATTTTCGCTGTTCTCCCTTTTACAGTTTAAGACTGAGACTCAAAGGTTTATAAATAAGGAAGTTTAGAGTATTTTTATACCAACAGTGCATGCGGAGGTTGCCGAGAGGACAAAGGCGTGAGGTTCAGGGCCTCATCCTGAAGGGGTTCGGGAGTTCGAATCTCCCCCTCCGCATGATTTTACCGGTAAATTCATAGTTTTTATTTATATCCAATACTTATATACATTTGTGCGGGCTAGCCTGGAGGGTTAGGCGTCCTCTGCAACTCGAAAGCGCCGATATGCGAGAGGCGAAGCTCAAGGAAGGCGTCGTAGCTGCCAGTTTCAGCTCGAAGTCCTACGAAGAAGCATCGTCCTGCGGGGTTGACGGTGGTACGGTGGCAAACCGAAAGGTTTGTTATCGTGCCTTTACCATGGGTACTGGTTTAGGCCCGGAAGGGAGCAGACTCACCGTGGACGGTTGGCGCTCGCAGGGTAGCGGTGCGGAGGAAGACTTTGGGGGTCTGGCTGGTAGCGAAGGTGTCGACCGAGAGCGTGCCCGCACAATCCTTTTCTTAGAAAGAAAAGCTTTACCAAAAGAACTTTATGTTAGATTGGTTCAAACCCTTTAACAAGAACCCGGAAAAGCATCAAAACTGGGATTATCTCCAGACGACCTATCCACATGTTCAATATCAGCATTACTTTCCCAATCCATGACAGTCCCGCGTTTGTGATGCCCGTGGACAGCCCCACATTTCCTTGTGCAGATGCGACTTCAAACATGACCTCACCCAACTGAAATTGCGAACCCACCACGGAGGATAATACGCATATCCCTGCAAACAAGAACAGAAGCCAAAGGATAATAATCAAACTCGCTTCTGACACTATTTTAACTATTTCTTCCTTTTCCAATATTCTATCTCCGAGTCTGACAGAGATTATTGCACTTGGAGGTAAAAAATTCCTGCGTAATGTCCATCTTATCCATTTATACGCTATTACTGCTCTTATTAATTTCACTCCCCCTGCCGTAGACCCCATTCCTCCTCCTATTATCATACTCATGCACACGATAATCAGTCCCGTCCCCGACCATCCATGCACACCTGTTGTCTGGAACCCCGTACACGTTAGTCCTGATATAAGCTGAAAAGAAGAAAAACGGAGACAGCTAAAAGCATCTCCGTATAACGAGTAGTTGGCAGCGAACAAGAAAACGAGCAGGATAATTAAGATAACTGCAAAGGCACGACATTGCACATCTCTTAAAAAAGCTTTGAGATTACCTTTTAGCACCTTATAGTGCACTAAAAAGGGTATTGCACCTAAAATCATCACCGGGATAAGTGCCAATTCGATGAGAAAGTTGTTGTATGATGCCATACTTTTATCGGTAATAGTGAATCCTCCCGTCCCTATTGCTGTCATTGCATGATTTATCGCCTCCCATGGCTTCATCCCTGCGATGAAGAACAAAAGTATGCCAAAAGAGGTTAAAATAAGATAGATCCACCAGGTCATCCGCACTGTGGAGATAATGCTCGGTCTTATTCGCTCCTCTCGTGCTTCTGCTTTGTACAATGCGAATGCTCCCGTCCCGGGATGCGCCAGGATAGAGAGCATCAAAACAATTACACCTACTCCGCCCACCCACTGCATCAAACTTCTCCAGAACTGTGCGGTGTGCGTAAGCGAAGAAGGATGTGCAATCATCGTTAAACCTGTTCCCGTCCAGCCGGACATCGCTTCAAAGAACGAATCCAACGGACTCATACCTTCTATCATAATGAAAAGGAGTGAGCTGAGCGCGGGGACGACCAGCCACGCCAATGCCGCGCATACCATCGCATGCTTAAACTCTGGCTCTTTTGCATGTTTGAAAGAAAAACAAAGCGATAATCCAAGGGCTAAGGTGGCAATGGCAGTGAATACTAAAGGTTTTAGCACAAAAAGTTCTCCGAATACATATGCCACCGGGAGCAATAAAAACATAAGCACTCCAAGTATAGCCAAAATGCCTCCAAGGTCTTTTAGTACTGTTTTCAGGTTGGAAAACACTTTCTCATTCGCTCCCTCTTTTTTCTTTTATAGCTATACTACCTACTTTCGGCAATGACGCCAGCGTTTTGGAAGAGTTGAAGCAGGATAGCTTTTTACATTTGGAATATCCCAGACATCTGAGACTCTTCACGGCGCAAA
>JAPDIG010000028.1:10192-16350 GCA_025966525.1 Candidatus Methanophagales archaeon
CTACTTTCGGCAATGACGCCAGCGTTTTGGAAGAGTTGAAGCAGGATAGCTTTTTACATTTGGAATATCCCAGACATCTGAGACTCTTCACGGCGCAAAAAGCGAACTTATCCGCTCTACTTCCTTCGTCTTCGCAAAAATGGTTATGTGGTCATGTGCTTCAATGACCGTATCGCCTTTTGGCAGTATTATATCGCCGTTTCGCTCTATCGCTACTACTATCCCGTCTTTTATACGCAACTTCGATAGCTTTTGCCCGGCAACATGCGATTTATCAGAGACAACAACCTCGAATATCTCCGCTTTTCCTCCGCTTACCGAAAGAAAATCCTTTATCTTCGGTCGTTTCACTGAATAATAAAGATGACTGGCAACAGTCATGTCCGGATTCTCAAACAGAAAGATGTCTGCTTCCTTGAACATCTCCACATGCTCTTCCTGATTCACCACTGCAACGGTTCTTTTTGTGCCCAGCCCTTTTGCCGTCAGGCACATCATCAAATTAGCAGCATCGTCCGAAGTGGTAGCGATGAGTGCGTTTGCTCTGCTCGCTTCTGCCTCCTCCAGGGTTGACTTCTCTGTTGCATCGCCGACAATCATTAAAACATCGTATTTCGATGCTATCTCCCGGCATCTTTTCTCGTCCTGGTCTATAACAACCACGTCATTCTTGTTCTTCGTAGCGATGTGCACCAGATTTTTACCTATTCCGCCTAACCCCACTATTATCAGATACACACTCTGCCCCCTATTTATTATCTTTTTGTGTATTATGTTTAATATTTAAGATTATTTCGATCCCTCTTTCTTAACTGCTCACGAATCCAAAGCTGAATGTCCGCCAAAGCCGGAGGATGCACCAGAAATATCTCTATATCTCGAGGAAGTTGAATATTATTTCGATCCTCTTCACTCATAATCAACATACCGGCTTCACCTTTTCCGAGTGTTTCATCTATTCTTTTGGCAATATGCTCGCATCTTCTCTTGCTCGCATCTCTGTAAAATTCAAGTACTTTGTTCAATACCTTTCCACTATTAAAAGGTATTATCAAGCATCTTTTCCAATCCATGTATTCATAGAACAATTCTCTATCCTCTAATGGTTGCAGCTCTGCTCCTTTTTCACAGTAGCTCTTTATCAATTTATAACTCTTTTCGTTACTCTTTTCTATCACTCTCAACCCTTCCTCGCCAGCAGCATGGTTTCCTTCATGGTATATCTTATTAACTTTTCCTGTTTTCTCCAACTTATTTACATTTTCTTCTACCTCTTTCCAATACCGTTCAACCTTCTCCAGATAATCCCTTTCTACATCTTTTTCCGCGTAAAGCAATGGGATACAATATAATCTCCTCTTCCCTTCATACAACTCAGCACTTGGCTTTTCTATTCTTATCTCCGCTGACATTTTTATCCCCCTTGCACGTAGCCATTCTTTCTCCTACCGCCGTTGTATATCAAACATATCCCTTTAAATAAACCTTCGCCTATACCGAAATCAGGAGGTGAAAGAGAAGAGACGAAAAAGAAGAAAGCATGAGCTAATATAATAGCGGTAGCTACTAACGATAGTCATACTCAGAAGGAAATACTTCAGAAATTTTTTCTTCCCTTACCATCTCATGACAGGGGAAGAGCGAGCAATTTATCTTTTTATTTTTTTACCCTTAATTTTGCTTAGCTTAGTAAATCATCCACCAGCTTTACCCCTGCTTCTTTTGCTTCTTTCACTTTTTCTATTTTCGTGCCACCACCCTGAGCGATTTCTGCTTTGCCACCACCACTGCCTCCAAGCACTTCACAAACTCGTTTTACTAATACCGATGCATTTATCTCATCCATTAAATAAGCCGGGACCGAGGAAACGACAGATGCACTATCTTCTCTTTTGCCTATTAATAGCGTTAAGAACTTCTCCTTCGAGAGCTGTGATGCTATCTTCATCATCTCTTTCGTATCCGCATCCGGTAGCACCTCTGCAATTACTTTTACACCGCTTAGTTCTCGTGCTCTACCTTTCAAACGCTCAAGTTCCAGTTCCGCTATCTTTCCTCGCAATCGCTCGTTCTCCTTCCTTAACTGTTTCCACTCCTCAAAAAAACGCTCAACCGCCGCGGGCAATTTCCCATGTGGCACTCTTAACACCGATGCTGATTTCCTTATCAGCTCTTCCCGCGCTTGTATCTCCTCCACAGCAGCTTCCCCCGCTGAATACTCTATTCTCTCGATGCCATCTTGTATTCGCTCAGTGCGCAATATCTTTATCGGACCAATCTCACCTGTCTTCGAGCAGTGCGTTCCTGCACATGCCTGCACATCCTCGTCCGCGCCTATCCGCACTATTCGTATTTTTTCGCCAGGAGGAACACCGCCCTGATATATCCGAAACCCATATTTCTGCTCTGCTTCGTTCCTGTCCTCAAAACTCGCTCTTATCTCCTTGTTTTCCATAACTATCCTATTCGCGAGCATCTCTATCTCGCACCGCTCAGCATCCGAGATTCTTTTGAAGTGGGTGACGTCAATTCTCGCGCGCTTCTCTCCTTTCTGCGCTCCTGCCTGCCATATATGGTCCCCAAGCACTTTCCTCGCTGCGCATACCACAATATGCGTTGCCGAATGGTGCCTGGTATGTGCGGTTCGTCTTGCGGCATCTATGTGCCCGGATACCACTGCACCTTTGCTTACCACACCATCTTCTATTTTATGAAGAATAACGCCTTCAACTTCATGCACATCCAACACTTTCAATGTTCTGTTCTCGCCTTTCAGCGTTAAGCTACCGGTATCAGCAGGTTGACCGCCACCTTCAGGGAAAAAGAGCGTCTTATCTAATATAACACAGCCATCCACGAAGTCCAAAACAGTAGCTTCGAAATCCAACGCTGATGGCTTCTCGTAATACAATTTTCGCGTCGCCGGAATTGACTTCGTTCTTTCTTCTATTCTTTCTGCAAAGGGTTCCATCTCCCCTTTCCTCTCCCCACTGTGCATACTCGCAACGAGAGAATAAAAGTTTTCTGGAATATCTACTTTCACAGCCATGCCTGCTTCGTAGTTAGATACAACCTCTTTCACAAACTCCGGCGGTAGTCCATGTGAATCATATAAATTAATCAGCATCTCGAGTGGTATTTTTTGATCCGCCTTTTCTTTATACCCTTTTACGAGCTGCCTTACAATTCTTTCACCTTTTAAAAGCGTTTCGTCATATCTGCTGTGCTCCAGTGATACCAGTTCAACAATTCTATCTACCGATTTTTCCAACTCAGGGAAAGAATTTCTAAGCGTTTTTATTTGCATGAGCACTATCTCTTCCAAAGGCATTTCTATTCCCAAGGATTTTAACATCCTGAAGACTCTCCTCAAGACCAATCTTGCAAGATAGCCCTCTTTCGCATTCGAAGGCACGATGCCATCAGCAAGCATGAAAGCCAGGCATTTTGTATGGTCTGCAACTGCATATACTGTTTCTATCGGCTCTAAGATATTTTTAAGCTCGTTAAGCGAAATACCCAGCTTCTTTGCTATTTCTCCCGGACTCAGAGCTCCAGATAAACTCGCATTCTGTATAATTATCCCGGGATGCGTCTCTAAAGGATGCTCAATCCCCGCTGCGTTTACTAATTCCTTTATTACATCCGGGAATATCGCATCATATACCGTGGGAGTGCCTTTAGAAGCCCATACAAATCTTTCCAGCCCGTACCCAGTATCCACAATATAAGTGTCCATTTTATTATATCGCTCTCCCTTTATACTTATTTCTCCTTGAGGAGAAAGTTCGAGGTCCATGAAAACAAGCGTAGCGAGTTCTAGCCCATTTGTAGTGACCTCAAGGCATGGTCCTGCATTCCCTCCTCCTACCCATGGCGCCTCCTTATACGTTACGCGGTCCATATCCACACCAAGTTGCCTCAGAAAGTCATCGCAATACTTCACGGTCTCATTCTTCCAGTATATCTCCTCCCCTCCCCTCTTGTTGAAGGCATGATGCCCCATCATCTCGAACGTGGTTAAGTGCCGTCCGGTTTTTCCTATGGATTCAAGGTCTTCAAGTCTTATGCAGGGTTGAGAAATGACGAGTGGGTTTGCAGGCGGTGGAACTTTACCTGAGGTTACAAAAGGCTGATAATTTGCAATGGATGCGATATTAAGATAAATGTCATCTCGCCATCGTGCTATAACTGGATACCTTTTCATTCTCTTGTGCTCGTGCGAGCAACGCTCAAAGAAAGACAGAAAGCTCTCTCTTATCTCTTCCACGCTTCTCTCTTCAAAAATAGGCTTGCCTATAAACGAATAAATTTCACAAGGAGCATCACCACAGGTATTTCTATCTTTATCCCGAGTCCAGAAGTACGAGCCACACCGCTCGCATTTCCTCCTTATGAATCCATTCTCCTTGAAGTATTCTATGTCGTATTCCTCGCTATCCATTTTATTTAACTTTTATCCATTTAAGCTATGTAAACTTTGGTTGAAAAATTGATAATAATTTGAGGGGTTATAAAAGAAACAATGCAGGGAGAACTTTCAGACGAAAAGGTCATGGTAGCAGAGCCAGAAGCAGATATCCTTGGGAAAGGGTACGGAAGGAAAAAAGGCAAGTTAGAGCTATCGCTGGAAGAAGCTGCTTTTTTGTTTGAAACCGGGAAAATAGAGATAAAAGAGAAAGAAGAAAAAAAGTTAAATCTCGGAGATTTCTTAAAGCATGCGTCGCAGATCTCACCGAAGTTCGCTGTAAGATATATCGTTTACAGAGATTTGAAGGAGCGAGGCTATGCGGTGCAGCCGGGTAGGGTTGATTTCTGGCTTTATCCTCGTGGCGCCAAGCCAGGAGAGAAGCCTGCGAAGTATTTCATCCGTATTTTATCTGAAAGAGATTTTTTACCATTGAAGGCATTGGATGCATTACTTGTTTTGGCTCGTAACATGAGAAAAGAGCCAATTCTTGCTGTTGTGGATGAAGAAAGCGACATCACATACTATGAGTTGAAGGAAGCGAAGTTCGAATCCGCCGAACAGATGAAAGAAGAAGAAGAGAGGAAAGAAGGAAAAGCAAAAGCGACTTTGCTCAGCGATAGGGTACTCTTATGGGATGCGGATTTAGCTGAGAATCTTCATAGGAACAATTTTTATGGTAAATTGACGAAGGAGAAGAGGCTGCTGCTTTCGTTGGTTGAATCAGCATATTTGATGAAGAGGGACATGCTGGAGATAGCGAAAAATGCAGAGCCTCTCAAACCTCAAACCTCAAACCTCAAACCTTTGAACTTTGAACAGTTCATTGACTATGTGAACTCAATAGAAAGCGATTTTATGGATAAATATGGGGTTTATGAGGATTTGAGGGGAAAAGGATTGACAGTGAAGACCGGATTTAAGTTCGGCTCTCATTTCAGGGTGTACACCGCAAGGCAACAGAAGCATTCTTCATATTTAATTCACGTGCTTCCCGAAGAGCATGTTTTTTCAATACCTGAATTATCGAGGGCAGTAAGGCTGGCGCATGGCGTAAAGAAGAGGATGATATTTGCGTTTAGACAAAAAGCGGGGGAAGAAAGAGTTATTAGGTACATAGATGTAGGAAGGATGAAGCTGTGAAGCGAAACTTCTGTCGAAGATTTCTTTTTAAATCTTTTAAAAAAGGTAGCTTTATTTATTTTGCTCCCATTAGCAGCTTTTGGCATTACACAGGTAATAACGCGAGAATTAAAAACCGCCCTTTTTGCCTTTTTGGAGCTGTTGCTATTGGAAAAAACAAATAGAATATGAAGATAAACGGAGAAGAAGATTCAACCGAAAACTTTATAAGGAGGAATTTATTTTTAGTATCTTTAGTGACACAAATGGTATTAAGTATCGGAGAAAGAATAAAGGGGTTCTTGTTCAGCCCTTCGGCTACCTTCGATGCCTCTAAGGAAGACACGATTGGCGACGCCCTTAAGTATTTTGTCGTCATTCTGGCGATATTTGCAGTGATCGTTTCTGTTCTGATTGCAGTGCTATTTTCATGGTTCGCAGGAATGCTTGGAATGTCGAGAATACCTACGATGGCATTAGGGGCAGCGATGGGACCTTTGCTCGCTGTTGGCGCTTTTATCTGTGTACTCGTTGGTGGGATAATCGGTGTTTTCATTGACGGACTCTG
>JAPDIG010000029.1 GCA_025966525.1 Candidatus Methanophagales archaeon
GGGGAGAATTGAGGAGTCAGACTCTTTTTATCAGGGAAATGCTGTGTCAATCCTCGGTCCACGGTTTCAACGACATTCGTGACGGTCTCCGCGACGTTTTTTGTAGGAACAGTTATCAAAATATCTGTATTAAAATAAGTACTAAGTTCGAGTTTCTCCAACTCTTCCACACTTTCGCCTTGCTCCTGCATAATTATCCCAACTTATATTAATCTGAGTATAATAAATACTTTTTTATCATGAAAGAATACAAGGTAGAATGTATAAGATGCGGCGCACGCTTTTCTAAGGAAGACATAGTATATACGTGCAGAGAATGCGGTGGTTTGCTGGATATAAAATACGATTATTCAGAGATAGATGTGGAGCGAATGGTAGAAGCGAAAGGAGAAGGTGTGTGGAAATACCGTGTTTTATTACCCTTCTCTGAAGCGACAAAACCTGTAACGATAGACGAAGGAAACACACCTCTGTACAGGTGCAATAGACTCGCGAAATCCATCGGCATTACGGATTTATGGGTGAAACACGAAGGACTGAACCCTTCTGGTTCGTTTAAAGACCGTGGGATGACTGTTGGCGTAACGAAAGCGATGGAATTGGGTGTAAAAGGCGTAGCATGTGCATCTACGGGCAATACTTCTGCATCACTGGCTATTTTTGCGGCAAAAGCCGGTATTCCATGCTATGTTCTGCTGCCAAAGGGAAAGGTAGCATTAGGGAAAGTAGCACAGGCGATGATGCACGGTGCAAATGTATTCTCGTTACGAGGTAATTTTGACGATGCTTTGAGGATAGTGCGAGTGATATGCGAGGAAGAGAAACTTTATTTATTGAATTCCGTGAACCCATACCGGTTGGAAGGTCAGAAGACAATAGCGTTTGAGGTTGCGGAAAAACTCGATTGGGAAGTTCCTGATAGAGTAATTCTACCGGTAGGGAATGCAGGAAACATAAGTGCGATTTTTAAAGGTTTTTTAGAGTTGAGGACCCTGGGTATCGCGGATTCTATACCAAAGATGACAGGTATTCAAGCAGAGGGTGCAAAACCAGTAGTGAATGCATTTAAGCAGGCTAAAGCGGAGATAACACCCGAAGACAGACCAGAAACCATTGCATCCGCGATAAGAATTGGCAATCCTGTGAACGCAGCAAAGGCATTGCATGCCATTAGAACTTCGGGGGGTGTTGCGGAATCGGTAACTGACAAGGAGATAACAGAAGCGCAGCTCGAATTGGCAAGGTTGGAAGGCATAGGAGTAGAACCTGCAAGTGCGGCGTCTATCGCAGGGTTGAAGAAATTAGTCGAGACGGGAGAGATAGAAAGAGATGAGCGGATTGTATGCATCACCACCGGACATCTCTTGAAAGACCCGGAACGCGTGATACAGATATGCGAAGCGCCGAAAGAGGTAGATGCGGACGTGGATGCGGTGAGGAAGATGATGAGGTGATTTGAAAAATATCCAAAATCATTTGAGTTCAACATCCACCACATCCAGCTCCTTCGCTTCCGCTTCTGTCCCGAGCAGCTCGCTTAAACTTGGCTTCGTTCTTCCACCATCACCCGATATGAGTTCCTTTATATACAAACCGCCATCACACTTTATTTCCAGAACGGTAATTTGCTCTTCAGAATTGAAAGATACCAATCGTGCATTATATATCTTCCTTTTCCTTACCAAGTCCGCCCTTCTGTGCACTACCCTTGTTGGTGTCCGCTGTTCTATCACAGCTCCTATTAGTTTATCTAAAGCATCTTGCAAATCTTCTTCCGCTACCTTACTTTTTAGCTCCACATCGAGTTTGTAAGTCTTAGCAGCTTCAGCATTTTTTATCTTCGCTATCATTTCCCGTTTCACGTATTGAAGACTTGTTATCTCCACTTTACCCTTGTTCTCTTCTTTCACTTTTTCCTCTAACATCCGCAAATCCACTTTCCTCCGCCTTGGCGCCTTTATCTCAACCACAAAAGGGCGACCTGAGCCGAGCATTCGGACATCTATGTCCTCTCTTCCGCATCCATGCAACACCATGTCGTCACCTTTAAATTCCGTTAATACGGAGTCGCTTATCAGTTCCTCGACGGATTCTGCATACATCTTCCCGGTGAATTTGCACTTCTCACACCCCCTACCGTGACACTCACGGCAGAACCATCTCGTTTGTGGTATCCCTCTTTTGAACTTCCTGTATCTACCGTAAATAAAAACCGGGTTTACCTGCAACTCCACCTTTTCCGTCCACAAATTCAGTATTACCACGACTTCGGGCATCTCAAAATCAGCCCTCTTTCCCGTTCGCACCTCTATTCTCTTTCCTACCTCTCTATTCAACTCTGCTTTTAACGGTTCGGCGTAAGTAGCACCTGCGATCTCCCATATCTGCTCCTCGTTCTCCAAGAGCATCCCACTTACTTTTGTGCCCACTAAGAAGGAGTCGAATTCGTAATCATTCAGTCTTTCTAATGCTTTTGTCACCCACTGTTCTAAATTTGCAAATAAGCTATTACATACCCAGCATTTGCCTTCTTCTATCTCCATCCCTTTTGTTCTCAAAACTTCCTTTAATATTTTGCCTCTTTTATCGTTTGATAGCCCCGAGGAAATCTTTGCAAATTGCCTGCCAAGGCAATTATCACAGATAGGCCCAAGTCCTTCTTTTGTTATTTTGTATGCTATTTCTATTACCTCGTCACTGAGCTCTCCTAATTCATCGACTCTCATTTTTTGGTGTTGCGATAGGATATGCATATATTTATAGTATTAGTAGTAGTTAGTTAGTAGTTAAAGTAACCACAGGGAGTAATATGGTAGAAATAAAGCCTTTCAAGGCGGTAATCCTGAATCCAGAACTGAAAAACAGAGCTGAGATGGTTTGCCCGGTTTATGATACTATTGACGCATCTCTGTACGAGAAATACTCAGCTAAGAGAAACAATGTAATCTGCTTTACTACACGAAAAGAGGGCGCGAGGGAGAACGAATTTGTAGATTTTGCTAAACAGAATCTCAATCGGTTTTTCAACGAGTGTCTTCTAATAGAACGTGAAAAACGTTCCTTCTACATCTATGGAGTCAGATATAAGTTATCGGAAGAAATTATGGAACAAATCCCGGAGGAGGATAGAAGAGAGACCTATTTCGCTTTTGGATTAGTAGCACTGGTGAAAGTCGAAAAGCTCAATGAAGATAGCATATTAGGGCATGAGAGGACATTTGAGGCGAACACACAGGAGCGATATAGGCTGATGAAAGAATGTGGGATGATCTTCTCGCCTATTGTTGCGGAATACAACATGCCAAATCACGATATAAACCGTATTTTTGAGGATTATCTGGGCTTTAGGAGACCGGATTTAAAGATAGATGAGCATAGAAAGCCAATTGTGGATGTTGAATTGAATGGTGCACGCCACTTGCTCTGGGAAGTTTCAGATGAAGAAATCATGGACAAGATTCAGCACCTAATGAAGAACAAAAGAATTCTTATCCTTGACGGGCATCATCGGTACACTGCTTCTCATCGCTTGAGTATAGATAAAGGGAAGGGAACGGCATATACATTGATGACGCTCTTAGAGGGAGGGGATAGAGCACTATTATTGCTCCCCTGGCACAGATGTGTGAAAAAATGTCACATGGAAGATTTGTGGACGAAGGTAAAAGAGAATTTTAAAATCGAGAGCTACGATAGGAGTATGCGCGAGCACGAGATGGATTCTATATATTCAAAGCTTCGTGAGCGTGAAAGTGAACGTGAACACGGTAACGAATTTGACGTCAGGTTGGGCATGTACGACGGGGATAAATTTTATTTGCTGCGGGCAGACGAGCGAAAGATAAGGAAGCTGGCAGAGGAAAGAGGCGAGCAAGTAGGGTTGGACGTAATAAGTTTGCATGAGTGGATTATAGGGGAACCGGAAGATATTGTGTTCATGTCCAGTTTGAGGGATGCAATTAAAAAGGTGGACTCAGGTGATTGCAGGGTTGCATTTTTTCTGAAACCGCTGCGAATAACAGATGTGGAGTACAAGGCTCAGATAGAGAAGAAAGCTTTTCCACAAAAGTCAACTCTATTTCTGCCAAAGGTTGCTGAGGGTATTGTGATGTGCAGAAATCTATTATAATCAAGAGGGGAATATAGTAAAAACAGGAATGAATGTTGGTGGAAAGCTAAAGGAAGCGGGGAAACAATGGGTGAAAGAGGACCCTGAAAAGAGAGAGGTATATTGGCCTACGGATGAGATGAAGGAAAAGGCGTACTTCAGTGATGAAAGAATTTACACCCAAGCAAGCAAAGACCCTGAAGGTTTCTGGGCAGAACAAGCTAAGAAGTTCATTGATTGGTTTGAGGTGTGGGATGCAGATAAAATAGTAGAGTTGGAACCACCCTATTTCAACTGGTTCGCAGGGAATAAAACAAATTTGTGCTATAACTGTCTTGACCGGCATCTTGATGAACACAGGAATAAGGCAGCAATTATTTGGGAACCAGAACCTGTGGATGAAGTCCAGAAGGTCTTGACTTACATGGATTTGTATAGAGAGGTGAACAAGTTTGCAAACGTTTTAAAAGGACTTGGAGTAAAGAAAGGGAGTACTGTAACTGTCTGGATGCCGATGATTCCCGAGACCGCAATAGTTGCTCTGGCATGTCAGCGAATAGGAGCATGGCACTCTATCGTTTATACTGCTTTTGCTCCTCATGCCGTGCGCGAAAGGATGCAGGATGCAGGGTCAAAAATTCTTATCACGGTGGATGGCTTCTACCGGAGGGGGAAATTGATAGGGTTGAAAAAGCGTATAGATGAAGCTCAGGTCTTAGAGAAGGTGGGTGCAGAGAATTGTGTGGTGGTGAGTCGGGTGAATGGTGGGGTTCCAATGAAGGAAGGCAGGGACTACTACTTTGATGAATTGATGAGAGGTGCCGAAGCTTATTGTGAACCAGAAACAATCACATCAGAAGACTGTTCTTTTCTGCTTTATACTTCCGGAACGACAGGCAAACCGAAGGCTGTTATGCACTCCTGTGGTGCTTACAGTGTTGGAGTAGCATTAACAATGAAACTTGTATTTGATTTGCACCCGGAGGATCTCTTCTGGTCAACGGCAGATATAGGATGGATAACGGGGCATTCTTATGGGCTCTACGGTCCTTTACTCGCAGGAGCAACGGTATTATGGTATGAAGGTGCTCCAGACTATCCCACTCCGAGCAGATGGTGGGAAATAATAGAGAAATATGGGGTAACTATATTTTATACCGCACCCACAGCAATAAGAGCGTTAAGAGCTGCGGGTGATAAATGGGTCGAAGGCTATGACTTCTCCTCTCTAAGACTCCTGGCATCGGTTGGCGAACCGATCGACCCGGACACGTGGAAATGGTTCTACGAGAAAATAGGCGAGCGACGCTGTCCTCTGGTGGATACATACTGGCAAACTGAGACTGGGGGAATACTCTTGTCCTCTCTTCCCGGTATAGGTCCTTTCATTCCAGGCGTAGCAGGTCCTGCACTTCCGGGTGTGAATTACGATATCCTGGATGAGACTGGTGAGCCCGTGAAAGAAGGAGAATTCGGTTATCTTGTTGTAAAATCCCCTTTTGCACCCTCTATGTTAAGAGGGATGTACAAGAAGCCGGAAGAGTATATAGCGGAGTACTGGAGTGAATACGGCACTGAGATATATTTTGCAGGTGATGGGGGAATAAAAATCGGTCAGAAAATAGGGGGGCAGCCTCTGATAAAGATTACTGGACGGATTGACGATGTCATGGAGGTTGCGGGACACAGGTTAGGCACTGCTGAGATAGAAGATGCGGTAAACGAACTGGAAGAAGTAGTAGAAGTTGCAGTAGTGGGGAAGCCCCATGCAATAAAAGGAGAAGTGCCTGCTCTTTTCGTGGTGCTGAAAAGAGGTGTCGAAGTGCCCAAAGAGGAGATGGACAGGAAAATAGTGGTAGCGGTGAGGGAGAAAGTAGGCCCAGTAGCGACTCCAGAAGCCGTTTTCTATGTCTCTGATGTGCCAAATACGGAGAGTGGAAAAATAATAAGGCGGTTTCTAAAAGGTCTTGTTCGGAATGAAGCGCTCGGAGACATGACCACAGCACGGAATCCAGAATGTCTAAAGGAGCTCGCTGAGGCTACAAAATATCGGGGACCACAAAAAATACCAGGGTATAATTTATCAGCAGTTTGATTCAATTAAAGTTCATTCGTCATCCAAGAACCCCACCAGCATCTCCGGCTCCACCTGCATATTCAGGATTCTAATTGGTTCTGTCTTATCGTAGATATTCTTTAGATTTTCCCTCTTCTTAAATGATGCCAGGCTCTTTAATTCCTTTAGCTGCTCTTCTGTAAGCTTCTTCGCTTCTATCACTCCTTCTTTTTCTGCCTTCTTCACTATTTCTGCGCCGGCTTCGCTTCTCGTTATCACGGTTGACCAGCCGAGCTCTGAGCCTATTGAACCAACTGATACATCGGCGAACTCGGCAGCAAAATCGTAGCAATAGTTGCACGCTTCCCTTGCGCAGTCACGCATCTTCCTTATTGGCGTCTTTATCTCCTTCCCGCCCTTTGTGTAAACGAAGAAACTGCCTTTCTTTATGTTGAATTTCTCGACTTCTTCTATTCTCGTGCCTAACTCCTCCAGCTTCTTCCTGAGCATATGCATATCAAAAGTTTCAGTGCAGAAAAGCCCGATAAGTATCTTCACCCTATCAGCACCGACATCAAATCCTGTTGACAATTGAACTTTCCTCATGCCCTGTATATGGCATGGCAATCCGACGAGTGCGACCCGTTTATAGCCCTGCTCAAAAGCGTCTCCAACGCCTAATACCGAAGGGCATTGCGTATATTTCGAGCCGGCAGCAGCTAATACATCCTCTTTCTTCGTAGCAACAAACGGTTCGGGCTCCCACGTCTCAGACGTCTTCGATACTACCGCAGCGTCTATCTCGCCCTGCTCAAGCAAGCTCACGAGTAATGCAGATACAACGCCACCGTCCTGCGCCTTCCCTCTTATGACTTCATCAGTTGCTCTTGCTGTTAAAATATCTCCTTTGTAGTATCCCAACAGGTTATCGGTTCTTGTCGCACCAAACACCGCTCTTTCAACCACAAAAGGAGCGAAGCTCGTTCTTGGACAGAAATCGTAGCATGCACCGTATATCTCATAACATTTCTTCTTCGTTACGGGTATCTCGTTCTCATAGGTTATGTATTCTTTACAGAACGCACCACAAGTCCCGCAGTAACAGCACAGCCCGTTATATGTCACATCCGCTTCCAAATCCATTATGTTCCCTTTCTGTTTTATCATGATTTTTTCCCGCCTCTTTACTTTACACTACTTACCAGCCTATTCAGCATATCCTTGTAACCCTCTTCCATTTTCGGAGAGATGTTCGTAAAACTCATCCTCGCCTGTGGATGGTAATATCTATCAATAGACACAGCACGAATCAAAGGATCAATTGCGAAATTCTTTATGCATGACAGCATTTGCGATGCGTAATAATAGACTATGCCAAAGAATATTACGAAATCGTAATTCCCCTTGCCATCTAAGCCCTTCCAGCTCGGGTCTCTCAAGCAATTGGTAAGCTCATGCAGGTTGTAATAGCTCACGTTCTCCGTGTATCCCTTCTCTACAAAACCTCTTATGCTGTGCCCCGTTGCTGCAATGGGTATTCCCTTCTTTCCTATTTCTATCGCGGTCTCTAAAAAGAAATCATCGCGCAGTATCTCCGAGCCAACAACGAGCAAAGGTCTCTTCGCACTTGAGATATAATTCCCTATCACTTCTGGCGGTGCAACCTCTCCCATTTCGGGACCCGGGATATTAGCCACGTCAAACGGTATCTCCATTCCCATCTTCTCCTTCTCCTCCTTTTCCTTTATTTCTTCTCCCTTATCAATCTTTTCAAGTTTGTCGGGTTAAATGAGGGGTCATATCCCCTTATTGGTCCTTCCTTTATCTTCTTCATCTTCCAGTCTATCTCCCAGCCCTGCTCATCTTCAAGCTTCTTCAATAATTCAGCCTTCTTTGCGATGGGAAGGTCGGTTGCTGTCCTGACGAAGAGATGCCAGTCCGGGGGATATGCATTGAGATACTTCAGGTTGAGGTCAATATAATGAGTTAGTTTTATAGAACGCCCGCGGTCTGTATCAGATGGTCGGAAACAAAGTTTTGCCATCATCGGTAACGCTTCTTCCACCGTTTCACACGCCACGAGTAAATCCTGTGGTCCCGGTTCGACATAAACCTCCGAACCATCGGTAGCATCTATTATCTTCCAATCTTCTTTTAAGTCAGGGCGACCGAGGAAAGCCCGTCGGTATTTCGCACCATGAGGACCTACCACCGCGGGAACACCCAGTCTATTGAATCCAGTGGCAATCGAAGCTGCCTTCTGTGACATTGCCCCCCACGCAACACCACATGCACCCACGCGGCTTAAAATGTAATCTGCTATTTCCTCATAATTTCCCCGCAGAGGCCTCCCTGCGAATATACTTGCTACTTTTATTGCCGCATCGTGTATATGCGCATTGGAAACACAAGAGCCTATGTTGAGAACACCACCGGCGTCGAATCTGCCGTGATGCTGCTCATACACCGTTTTCCCTTCTTCATCCTTCCAGAGAGCGGCATCAATCGCCATGCACCCCGTTAGTGTAATAATATAATTCCTTTCTGCAAACTCCTTTACGATAAGCCACGCATCCTTCGTCCCATTAGGGTAATTTCCACAGCCTATTGGAGCAATGATGCCTGGAATAGTTCCTAATACAATAGGAGCACCCACATCTCTTATCTCACTGTCCCATACCGGTCCCCTTCCTATTCGCATTCGTCCCTTCTCCTCTTTTATCTGCGGATACGCTGCTTTTGTTATCACATCTATTATCGGAATATGCTTCTTGCAAACCTGTTCACATCTGCCACAGCCAACGCAGAGGTCGAACAAATTGGCAAGTGGTTCTATAGTTCCCGATGCAGCACTTTGATTCGCTTCACCAATACGAAGACCGTTAGGACATGCAAGTGTGCAGTTCCCACATTGTATGCAATCGTTTACGTAATACGTGAATTCTTCATCACTGAGAATCAGGTTTAGCCCTTTCCTCTTCTTATCCATTTGAATTACGGTCTTCACCGCTACCTCACCAACCTGCTCAGGATCAAGTATTACGACTCCAGGGACACGCCCACTCACCAAATCATCCACGATTTTATCCGCGTCATCATCAGTCCTATCCACCAGACCGTGCATTGCTTTGTCGTTCGTTACTATCAGAGGAGAATGAACGCGCTGACAAAGTTCCAGAATGTCTGCACGGATGCACTGCTCATCTACCACAATTACATCCGCAATTCCCATCCGTATCACACGCAGTTGCCTTCCAAGCGCGGCTGCTATCTTCGCTTTTTTGTACACTCGCGCGGTGTCAATGGACGTGCAGCAGATTCCTGCAAGTTCAACCTTGTCTTCAAGTCCGTTTTCCGTTAAATAGTCCCCTATATCCGCAGCAGGTGGCACGTTATGTCCTATAACAAGGACAACTGGTTTAGTCATGTCTATTGTCCCTATTCCTACGTCCACCAGCGGAACATCTGGGCCCCCTCCTTCATAACTCGTGGGCATTCCATAACATGCAATCTGAATGATATCCGCAGCTTCTTTGCTCAGTGAATCAAGCATTCCCATGTGCAGCGCCTTCGACTCGAAGTCCATGTACGAGCCCTCCTGACCCGTGTGAAGTGCGTCTGCTAACTGAACTATCTGTTCTTCGATGTAATCGAATACTTTCTCGTAATCTCTTATCGTCTTTGGTTTTATACCACATACCAATCTCGTAAGCGGCGCTTCCACGTCCACCTCCGGTCCAAAATCTATTGGGACATCCCCGCCAAACTTCTTTATCATGTCGTGCAAAAGATGCCTTCCATGTCCACAATGCGCACTACAGCCCACTAAACAAGCAAGCAGAACGATTCTTCCGTGTTGCGCATCCATCCTTATTCCACATGCACCTTTTTTGTTCCCCGAGAGGTCACATTTACCGTACGTGCAAAGGCAGCACATGTCACAGAACGGTGCGTAAAAAGGTTTATACCTGTTCAAAAGCGTGAAGTCCCAGCCTCGAAGCGTGGATATACTCGGCATCGGCGTCGGTCCCATCGGCTCCCATTCTCTCTCTTCCTCTACTATCTCCCCTATGCTTATCCGCACGTTTTGCAAGTCGGAGATAGTGAAAATCCGCCCTTTTTTTAGTGCTTCCATCTTCTCTTTTTATCCTTTTGTTATCTGCATTTCTTTTTTATTTTTATTTAAGGTTTGCTGTTTTGTTCAACTAAACTTAACGTCCACTAACTCCTCCATTTCCGATAGGAATTCATCAGCCCGCTCGCTTAATCTCATCGCCTGTTCGCTCATCTTTCTGAGCGTGTTGATGGAACCGGCAATCAGTAGCCTTAAGATCCGATAGTTCTCTTCCCACGATAATAACCTCTTCAGCTTTTCCTTCTCTATTTCGTGATACCATTCATCGTGTCTCCAGACGAGAATCGCACCCAAAATGCTTATTGCCTCCTCTACTTTCAGGTCTTCCAATCGTGAGAGCTTGAATGGAAGCTCCGCAAGGATGAAACCCAATGGATTACTGACGGCAGGTAATTCATCCAACGATATACGAACGTGCTTCATAATAGCGGGCAAAGCAACGAAGAGTTCCGATGTCCTCACGTGCCCGCCGAAGTACGCGAGAAGCGCTCCCTTGGGTGTCATCATGTAAATCTCAGCGCCTCTCTTTCCTTCGCCAACCTTCTGAATTATAGATGCCGCTTCGAGCTCAGGAAGCTTCCTCAGAACTGTTGGATACGGGATAGCTGCACCCTTCGATATGGCATACTTGCTGGACGGTCCTTTTTTTATGAGAAATTCAAGAACAGCTCCGATGTATTCGTGTTTCTGCATCTTCGTTCATTATAATGTCGGCCATGCATGATCGCCTTCAAAAAGCTCTTCACGAATTTCCTCTTTTTCCTCCTCTGTGTAATCGTCATTGTGCCGAACCTCATTATACCGATGCATCTTTTCCCTCAGTTCGGGTTTCAACCGTTTCATTTCCTCTTTAAGTTCTTTGAACTCTTCCCGCTCCACCAGTTTGTGCTTGCTGAGAAACTTATAGAACTCCAACAGCGCCGTGCATACACCGTCAAATATCTCGTCGTCAATGTCCCCGGTCTTGAATATGAATTTATGCATAATACGTTCAAAATTATCCGTTATTACGTCTATGTTATCGTATAAGAAGTAGCCATCGTCATAAGCATTAAAAACAAGATCGAAGATGTACCAGAGACTGAACACGGTGTCATACTTCTCACCTGCACGGTACTTTGGATTCTGCATTAGATGTCTTCTAAAAGCGTCCATTCTTGATTGGTTGTAATCAACCACAAACTTTTCGTATTCGTCCCATTCGTCCTCCTCCTCCAATCTATCGAGCTTCTCGTAATCCACTTCACGTAATAAATAATCGTCCCAATTGTGCATCTTTTTGCTCTTTATCAGCATTTTACTGATTTCATAATTGGTTTTCGCAATGTCATCCTTTTTATCCAGTTCAACTGCTCTCTTCAACGCTTTCTCGGCTTCCTCTACATTTCCACGAATCATCTCCAGCCAGCCTATGTTCGAGTAGAATTTACAGTTTTTGGGGTTCGACTCGATAGCCTTCTGTTGATACTCAATTGCCTTGTCTGTAGCGTTCAAACAGGCATAACAATGAGCAATCCTGTCATACACTGACGGTTTCTCCTTAGCTTTCTCGATTGACAGCAGTTGGTGGTAGTATTCCAGTGCGAGTTCAAATCTGAAGTAATATTCCAGGAACTCGCAAGTTTTGTAATACGCATTTATCAAATCACTGCTTGAGAAATGCTCATGTAACGATTGCAAGCCTCTGTCTATGTACTCCTTACCTGCTTCATCATTCCCGTTCTTTATACTTTCTGACGCCAAATCAAACAATGCGGGGTAATATTCCGGGCACTCTTCTATAATTCCCTCTAACCATTCGATCTTCTCTTCTCCCTCTATCGGTCCCCTTAATAGCGGCATTCTATTGGTTGAAACCATATCTATATAATCAAACTCTGCAGCCATCCATGCATCCGTATCCTCAATTTTTCGCTTCTTCCTCTTTCGCTTCTTTTTTGGTTCTGGCATCTTCTCCGCCTCCGTTCCTATTAAGTGCAATTTCTTATTCGTAATGTCTTAGTTCCTTTTAACCTTTTCGATTTTTTGTTTTCCGACTTTTTGGTGAACAATCCGAGAAACGCCCCGACATGTTCATACTTTGGCATTTCTGTGATATGTTATATTCATCATTAGATATGACCATAAAAGGATATGTTTATGTGAATCGAATAAAAGAAGTAAGTAAACGATGGAGGAATGGACTCCGAAAAAGATAGAAGAACTTTTTGAACTTGACCTCCATGAACTTGGAGAGTTGGCAGATTCGATCAACCGGAGGTACGGAAACATCGTAACGTTCATCATTAACAGACATATAAACTACACGAATATATGCATTTTATTTTGAGGGTGTATTCATGCGCATGAGCATCAGAATAGGTAAATTCGGGTTCGTGAATAACTTTTTACCTTATTACTGGCTTGAGCAGAATGGGATAAGAGTAATTGAAGCACCGCCGAAAAAGCTTGCGGAGATGTTTGAAAAGAGGGAAATAGATTTTGCGCCTCTCCCTTCGTTCTATTATATAAAAAACAAAGGTAAGTTAAGAAGCTATGATTTCTGTATTGCTGCAAGGAATAGCGTTTTGAGTGTTGTCCTCGTTTCGGAAGGAAAAATGCTTGATGACGATAATGGATGTATTGCAGTAACGAGTGAAACAGTAACATCGGTAAATCTACTTAAAATCATCTTGATGGAGTTGGGACTGAAAAACAGGGTTGTGGTTATGAATGAAAGTAGAGCGAGCGAATTACTTAAGCACTGCACTTATGCACTCGTTATTGGTGATGAAGCAATTAAGGCGAGGACGGCATATAGAGTTGTTATGGATTTGGGTGAAAAGTGGCGTGAATTAACAGATTATCCAATGGTGTTCGGAATTTCCGCATCCCTAAGTGGAAAGGATATGAGAGAAGTAAACAGAATAGTTATGGAATCAGTTGAGTGGGGAAAGGAGAATATTGATGCTGTTGTGGCAGAAGCTGAGAAGAAGTTCGGAATGCCCGTAGAATTCCTCCATGAGTATTTCAAATCGCTTACATACCGGGTAGGGGCGAAAGAGAGGAAAGGGCTTGAGCTATTCGAGGAGAAGTGTCATGAATACGGATTACTCTGAATGGGCAGACTATGTGAAGCAGAATTTAGAAGGAGTGGATTTGAGTTTTGAAGAAGCTTTGCATCTATTCGATCTGCCTTTGCCTGCTGTTGGTAGAATCGCAGATGAGATAAGAAAAAGGAGATGTGGAGAGCTCGTAACATTCGTCATTGATAGGAACATTAACTACACAAACCGGTGCGTATCGAAATGCAAATTCTGCGCTTTTTACGCTAAAAGCAAAAAGGAAAGTTATGTTTTAAGTATAGAAGAGATTCTGAGGAAAGTGGAAGAAACAGTTGAAGTTGGAGGGACACAAATCCTCATTCAGGGAGGTCTTAACCCGGAAATCGGCATTGAATGGTTTGAGGATTTGTTTTCCGTGATAAAACGGAAATTTCCAGGTGTCCTGCTTCACAGCTTATCACCACCAGAGATATATTTCATCGCGAGGAAGGAGGGGATGAGCATAAGAGAAACGCTGGAAAGGTTGAGAGATGCGGGGCTTGATTCTCTGCCTGGAGGTGGTGCTGAGATTCTGAGCGATAGAGTGCGAAAAGTTATCAGTCCGGATAAAATCAGTTCAGACACCTGGATTGAAGTAATGGAGACTGCACACGAGGGGGGAATGGAAACAACAGCGACCATGATGTTCGGGCATATTGAACGCAACGAAGATATAATAGAGCACCTTTTCAGGATACGGGATTTGCAGAATAGAACGAAGGGGTTTACTGCGTTCATTCCATGGACGTTCCAGCCGAAGAACACGGAACTCTACGAGATTATAAAAGAGCCGGTGTCGGTAACGAGATATTTGCAGGTGTTAGCGATTTCGAGGATTATTTTGCACTCCGTAAGGAACACACAGGCTTCATGGCTCACGCAGGATTTTGAAGTGGATAAGATGGCGCTGTTTTTCGGTGCGAACGACTTCGGCGGCACGATACTTGAGGAGCACGTTGTAACTGCGGCGGGGAAGGCGTACAAACCGGCAAAGGTAGAGGATATTATCAAAGCAGTGAAATCAGTTGGCAGACCGGTAGCACAGAGGAATCCAGAGTATGAGATTTTGCGGTTGTGAAGATTTGGAAATCCATTTAACGCTTGCGCGTTTGCGAAGACTGGAGTGACTGTGCTAAAAACAAATCCACCTTTCATTATCGCATTGTAAACCTTTACTTTCATCTGTTGCTGCTCTTTTGATTGAAATTACTTCTTCGTTTCCTTTTTAACCTTTCGCATGCGGAAAGCCAAAAATCTTTATATTATGAAACTTTACAATATTTAACAAGGCTGCCACAAAGAGGATACCGATATCGCCAGAGATTTGGGAAGAGTTGATTAGATTAAAAGAGCTGGGGACAAACTTTTGATGAACTAATCGCGGAGATGATAGAGAGTGAGAAACGGCGGAATTCGTGGAGATTTAGAATGTACCCCCTTTTTATAAGAGAAAAAGAGGTGATAGTATTGTAGTGTTTGTGATGGTTTGTGTTGGAACGCATACAATCTACTTCAAAGTGCAAGCTGATGATGGAGCATGGTCAACCGAGAATACAGAGGATTTGACGAGAGAACCTCCGGTAAATGTTACATCTGAAGAAAAAGCGTATCTACATTTATACGAAGTACCGGATTGAAAGTGAAATTTACAGTAGGCTACCCGGACGACAGTTCAGGTAAAGTCTCCATTGGATGGGTTCCGCTGTATACAAATTGGAGAGAGTATGAGATTAACCTATCAGGTAAGGATCTGTCAGACATCGCGGGAAGATTTGCCTTTCTTTTCAATGATGTTAATGATCCTGATCCTGACGGATGTACTTTTTATCTGGACGATATACGATAGAACAAACAACGTCCGGATGATTTAAGATTTTTGGAGAGTTACGAAACAACTTCCGCTCCTGAAGACAAATATATAAAAAATGTCGCTTTTACATACGATAATGCGCTTGCAATGTTATCCTTTATGGCAAGGGGCTCAGAAGAAGATTGGAGAAGGGCAAAAATTTTAGGAGATAGTTTCGTTTACTGCCAAAATCACGATCGATACTTCAGTGATGGACGCTTAAGGAATGCATACCAGGCAGGGGATATTGCTGATTATCAGGGAAAAGCACGCTTGCCGGGTTGGTGGAACGACTCACAGCAAAGATGGGATGAAGATAGACACCAGGTGAGCACTCATACGGGCAATGTTGCATGGACATTGATTGCTTTGCTTTGTTATTACGAAAACACAGGTAATTTGACAATGTCACATTTAATGAAGTGTCAATAAACTATTTATATGGTATTCTTCATGTGAATAGTAAATGAGCAATGAATATCATCAATCGGTATTTGATCCTGAACGGTGGGGCTTATCAACCGGAAGTACGCAAAATCTTGCTCAGCGTTTTTTTGGACTTTGGCGGAGATACCAAGTGCTGTTTAAGTCAAAAACACGTGATACCAGTGAATACGCGTACTGCTACATGAGTGGACAGTTACGAATGACAGGAAAGCGTAATTTTGCTAATATCGGGTGCAATACGGGGGTATCTGAGCAGAACATGCAGCATTTCATGTCTAACTCCCCGTGGTCAGCGCAAGGAGTGATACAGCGGGTGCAGGAGGAAATTGTGGCTACACCAGGGTTAGGACCGGGTGGTGTGCTTATCTTGGATGGAAGTGCAAATAAGAAGGCAGGGGATAAGAGCGCAGGTTCAGGACGGCAATACAACGGACGGCTGGGAAAGGTAGATATGAGTCAGGTGGGCACCTTTCTGGCTTACGCCAACGGATCGGTGTGGACATGGGTGGATGAGGAATTGTATCTGCCCGAACATTGGTTTGCGCCTGAGATGGCGGAGTTGTGCGAAAAACTCGGAATCCCAGATGAACGGGAGTTCGAGACGAAGATAGAACTCGGC
>JAPDIG010000030.1 GCA_025966525.1 Candidatus Methanophagales archaeon
CTTGTAAGTGCTTTTATATAACCCACTCTTGCCTCATCCTTCTATTTTTTCTAATATTCTTCATCGTTCTCATTCCTTCAAGAGTAATACCATAATATCCCTCTTCTTGTCTTACCAAGCTTGCGTTCGCAAGCTCTCTTAGAGTCTCCTCTGTTTCTTTTATGTCAAGCCCCGTTTCAACAGATATTTCCCAAGGAGAAGAAATGTTGGCGGGTTGCTCAATAACACGAAGAATTTCTATCTTTTTTGGGCCCTTTAAAATTTCCTTGATTTCCATGTTTGACTCTTTGTTTCTTATTTATATAAAAGGTTTTCCTAGATACTTTTTATTCCCATAAGCTACAACCTATTCCTTACCAATCAAAAAAACCCCTCCTTCTTCATTTATCCTAAATCCAACATCCAAAAATTTCTTCGTCACGTACATGTTCGTTTCGAGATGTTTCGTTATCTCACGAACCTTCATCTCCGATTTCCCATCTGCGAGTGCAATATAAGGAATAAGCTGGTCAGCAAGGTGGACATCAACAGTCGATGTCGATTCCAACTCTTTTATAATATTACGCGCCGCTTCTTCGCCAACGAGTTCCGCCCTTTTACCTCGCTCTCCCAATGCGCTGCCACTCTTGTATCCCTGCCACAAAGTTATGCCACAACCTGTCGTCCTCCATCCCCCATTCTCTATCTCTGTTTTTATCTCTACATCGTACCCTTTTTCATTTAATATTCTTTCCGCAGCTTTTGCTTGTCTTTCTGCCACATGCGCAGGAAGACCACAGGAATGGGAAATGCCTTTTATGACGCCATCTCTTTCACGTCTCAATAAAACAAATTCTTTTAAGTGATGCGAAGGAGCTATTCTGACTTCCACCAACCCACCACCTTTTGGATAATAACCTCGCCTCTTTATAGCCAAATGCACATCACAGCCCATCTCGTGAATAGCGTTGAGAAACACCTCAGTGTAAAAATCAATTGGTGGGGACCATTTCACGTCTGTCCCTCCTTTTACAACTACTTTCGTCTCGCTACCTGCGAAAAGCGCAACTGGAATGAGACATTGCAATAGTAATGTTATACTTCCCGCAGTGCCTATGTCTATTTCACCCTCGAATCCTTTCAACTCCGCAGGCAGGAATTTTAGCCGCGGTGAACGCAACTCCAACCCTTCTGTCTTCCCTCCCGATAGTTTCTCTACCGCTTTCACTGCATGCAAATGCTGCGCGGCAAGCCCTGGATTTGGTCTGTTCGCTCTTATGTTCTTTATCTCTACTTCTTTTCCTGTTATCGCAGCAAGAGCTATTGCAGTTCTTATTATCTGCCCGCCACCTTCGCCGTAGGTGCCGTCTATTTCGAGCATAAAACTTTCTTTCTTTAGTCAAGCTTAAAAGCAGCAGTGGTCACCTCGCACCCGTCCTCTTTCACGATCACCGTATGTTCTGCTTGCGCAATTAATCCCTTCCCTTCTTCTCTCAATACTGGATAATCTCTCAATGCACCCGTGTTCTTCAAAGTTCGAAGTGCTAAATCAAGCCTCTCCCTCGGCAGCCACCTCTTGGCGAACGGCAACCCCTGGTATTTCTTTATTTCCTCCAACAACTTTTTCGCCTCTCTCAACCTGACCGGTTTCGCTTTTAGCAGACTATATATCTCGGCATTACCACTTTCTACTACTTTTCCCGCGCCCTGTGCATCCGTTGCAAATGGCTCTATTGCAATGACATTGTTCTCCCTCAATATTACCCCGTGCTCATACTTCACATTGGGAATCGTTGGTGGAGCATGCGAATTGTATCTTATGAGCCCATGTCCAGTCAGATTGACCACGGGTTTATACCCCTGCTCCCTTATGGTATTCTCAATTACTTCTCCTATCTCAACAGTGCTTACGCCATCGCGAATTATCTTTATCGCCTCGCTTAACGCCGCTTCTGACGCTTTCACCAGCCCCTCGTTGTTGCCACTTAAATCCACGGTCACCGCGCTATCACCTATATAGCCATCTATATGAGCACCGATATCAAGTTTTACAATATCCTTGCCAAACACACTCTTGTCGTCTATCGAAGGAGTAGCATGTGCCGCTTCTTCGTTCCTCGAGATGTTGCAGGGGAATGCAGGTTGCGCTCCCTTTTCCCTTATGCTGTTCTCAACGAATTCCGCTACTTCTAACAGGGCAACTCCTTCTTTTATTCTCTCTACTGCTTCTTCTCTTACCTCTGCGAGAATCCTACCCGCACTTCTATATTTATCTAATATAAGCTCTGTTTCTTCTTCCATTTTTATTACCTCGGTTTCATTCTCTTATTTATCCCTCTTTTATAACTCATTTCTCCTTCTCACTCCACTTCTATTTTTCTCCTTACTTCTTTTTCCAGGTCAAAGCCTTCGAATACAGAAAGCCGCTTCAGATACCACGAGCAAGGCGCTTTTTTCTCTCTTAACTCCGATTCCACAAGGTTTACCTTTATTAACGTAAATTCCAAATCCTTTTCCACTTCCTTTTCCCTCTTCACCCACATATCAAAGCTCTCGTATCGTTTAGACGAAATGAAAAGCATAAAATAATGACGGTAGTTATGAAGTTCCCATTCCTCCACTTCTATATCCAATCGAGAAAACTCCGCGGGATGCGTCAATCGAAGTTCGTCTGGATACACCACAGGCTCGTAATTTATACGCGTCCTGAGAAAACCGCCAGTGTCCCTTGCCACCACCTCGTATTTTTTCGTGACCCCTTCGTGCACGATAAGCGCGGAATAAAAAGGCTTATTATCTGCCGAACCTCTAAAATTCGATACTATATCAAAAGGTATGGTATCTCTTGTTATGAGTCCGGCATCAGTAAAAATTTTGTGAAGCGTATCAGGGCTTTCGCCTACTGTTAGCTCTATCTCCAGCCCTATTGTATATAGAGGACGGAGAGAAGAGCCGTAGTTCTTCAGCTCTTTTAGCCTTATGCTTTTTTGTTTTGCATCGAGCATTATTTCTTTCATCGATTTTATAAAATATGTTTTTAATTTTAAAAATTCTTCAAAAGAATTGGAAAGTTTTTATACTCTAAAGCTTTGCGATAGATAACATGGTAGAAGAGATTAGCAGTGTAATAGGAAAAGGGTTCGATACCTGGAAGGAGAACTTGTGCATTTGCCTTCCTTTTGTGTTTAGTTTGGTACTAACATCCGTAGTGGGAATTATAATAACAGGCGGTGCCATACTGGCGACTGTTCCTTCATTGCTACCACAATTCACAACACACGATGAAGTCGCTCCTGAGGCTATTCTACTACTGCTCATGCCTCAAATCCTTCAGAGCATAGGCATAATCACAATCGCACTTATCGTCACTATGATTTTATGCATGTTGATAGGTGCATTTTTCTGGGCTGGAGCAATCGGGATGGCTAAAGAGGCGATAGAAACCGGACGCACCAACATCTCTCATATGATAGAATATGGAAAAAGGAAGTTCATAAGTTTGTTCTTCACGGATGTTATCATTGGTCTGATATCTTCTGTTGGTATTGTTTTCCTGGTCCCGGGCATTTTATACATTATTCCAAAACTACGGGCACTTTCAGAGCTACCACCTGAGGAACTGTTTACGGCAGTGGCAGTATTTGGACTGGGTTTTTTGGCTATGATTGTTTACACCTCGATTATAAGTATAATATTTTCACTTCCAAGATATGCCGTTGTTATAGATGACGTGGGTGCAATAAGTGGTATTAAAACAGGATTTAAGCTGTTTATCCGTAACAAAGTCGCTGTCTTCTTATTATGGCTCATTGTTCTTGCAGTAAGTCTAATCCCTATGTGTTTTAACGCGATACAATATCTCGGAGGAGTAATAGGCATGATACTATTTGTTATTATTATTCAACCTTTAACGGTTATATGGTGGAGCAGATTGTATTTGAGCATGACAGAACCTGCTGAAGAATAATATGTGAGAAGAAAAACGGAAGAGGGAAGAAGAGTATAAGTAGGTGGGAAAAATGAGTGAAGAACCAAAAGAGGTTATAAAAAGTGTGTGGGAAGAGCTTCGAAAGACAATTATGGTTGAAACCGCAATCGGCAAGCCCATAGAGATAGAGGATAAGACCCTGATCCCCATCTTTGCAGTTGGCTTTGGTGCCGGTGGAGGAGGCGGCGGCAGGGGGAAAGAGAAGGAGGGGCAGGGATATGGTGTAGGAGGCGGCGGTGGAATAACCCCGATAGCGCTCGTGGCGGTGTTCAAGGGTATACCGGGTCCTGATGGAATGAAGGTGCTCTCGCTGAAACCCTCCGGTGCAATAGAGAGAATCGTCGGTGAAGCATTGCCGATGGTGATGGAGAAAATCAAAGAGATGAAGGAGGAGAAAGAAGGCAAAAAAGCCGAAGAAAAAAGATGATACTTGTAGAACGTCTATAAGGAGAGCTTTTAGAGAAGCTCTCCCTTCTGTTTATTTTTGTGTGAAAAATACAATGGGTTTAGTACTGATCCTATTGATTGTTTTAGCGACCATAGTAGTCTTAATAGTTGCTGCGTTCCTAATACCTGTTGATATCTCGCTTAGACTCTTTAAGGAAGGACCTTTGACACAAGGAAGTATGTCCTTTGGGTTCTTAATGGGCACTGCTTCGGGACGCATGGACTTTAACCACGAGAAGAGGGAATTTCGATTACGAGTCTTCGGTGTCACCCTTCTCAGGAGAGACCTTGCAGCGAGGAAAGAGAAGCCGGAGAAGAAGCCCACCGATTGGAAGAAACTCGCATGGAACGCAAATGAACTCTGTGCTGCTGTGAAGGATTTGGCTGGAGCGCTTACCAAGAACTTATCCATAAAGAGATTGGGCGGCAGGGTGAAGGTGGGGCTATCTGACCCAGCCCAGACCGGCATGCTGATCGGTCTTCTGTATGCAGGCACCGGTGTAGCAAAGGCATTCTTGCCTGAAACCCGCCTCGAAATTGAACCTTCATTTGATGCGGAGATGATAGATGCGGATATAGAAATGGGGTTTAGCCTACCTCTATTTAAGGTTATTATTCCTCTTATCCGTTTCTTCCGTAGGATAAGGAAGATTTTTTGATAGCATAGTTTCGCTAGCTAATACGTATAAGTTCTTCGTAACTTAAACGGTGAGAATTCCACTCCCCCACCCTCATAAAATTTCGTGAACCACTCGTAGAAATGCAGCCTGATGGTATGGATACCAGCCATTATCGCTTCAAGTATTACCACGAGAGCAGTCCCGAGAATGAACACGACCGCCGCCATCACCGGTCCTATCACCGGATTTATCTGCAAGCACATGAAACTCAGAAGAATGAACACTTCAATTAACGCCGCATGACACAATGCTAAAGCAAGTATCCTACCATAAGAAACGATGTTCGCAAGAAATCTGAAGAAGTTCTCCAGCAGTGCGTCTATCACGCCGTCTATAAGAATAATGAGGTAGTCCATGATCGCCCTCTTCTCCCCTTTTCCCCCGTTACTCTGTTCCCCACCCTCACCATGCCTCAACTCGGAAACGATTCTGAGTCCAAAGAGCAAAAGAATAGGGAGCATGATGAAAATTACAATCCCTGTTTTCAGCCCGATGAACCGGATGCCGAATAAAACGAGCAAGAAATAAAGAGCGCCAAACAAACACCAGATTTTTACAAATCCGCCTATCACGTCCAATATGTTTCTGCTAGAGAAATTGTTTACTACGTTGAGGAACAAGCCAAGACCCATGTGCAATGCCCCTATCAACATTGTCAATACGAAGAAGAGTTTAATATCCTCTATCGGTTCAAATGGATTCCACGTGATAATAAGCCACTCGGGAACAGCCACACCTTCTATTGACGCTCCAACCAACTTAGATGCGTGGTAGCTAAACCCAAGGAATTCGCCGAATAATACCCCTGCCGCCATTGAACAAAGCCCGCATAGCGCGATAATTATGCCCATCTCTCTTATACCTTTTCCCATACCAGTAAAGCGGGTCAATGCCACGCCGAGCAAAAGTATAAAAAAGCCATGCCCTATATCCGGGAACATAAGACCGAAAAGAAGGGGAAACATTATAGCGGTAATCAATGTTGGGTCTATATCCTTGTATAACGGATGCCCGTACATCTTAATTACGGATTCAAAAGGCTTTACTATTCGTGGGTTGTTCAGTAAAGAAGGCACTCGCACGTCCTCCCGCTTTGGCTTTCTCACCTCTACGATGGAAAATCCGCCGGTCTCTTCGTTTATCCCCTCTATTACCTCTTCAACCTTTTCTTTAGGTGTCCAGCCTTCAATAACCCGCACTCGTTCACTCTCACCAAATAGAACCTTTACCTTTGCTTTGCTTTCCTCTATTTGCACAAGCTCTTGCATCACGAGCAAGTGTTTAAATTTTTCACTCCTTATTTCCTCTATTTCATGTTCCTTATCTTTTATCTCGCTCTCCAGCCTCTGTATTCCTGCCTTTGCTTCTATAATTGCGTCCTTTGTAGAATCAGGAATGTTTCCCGGAGACTGCCAGGATTCGAAGTCCAACCGACTCAACGCCCTTCCTACTTCTTCCTTATCTTTCTTCAATGTTACAATCACTGCAAAAGCAAAGGATTCTTCTCCCTCTTCTATCTTCTTCGACACAACGAGGTGATTTTCGCCGGTTATTGCTTCAAGAGTGCTTCCCAGCTCTTCTAAATTCATGCTCGGCAACTTTCCCGCATACACAGAAATGAATTCATGCTCACCTACAAAATCCAAATCAACGCCAAAATCTTCTAATATCTTCAATACCACCAACAGTTGCTCAGTATTTGATAACTCTTCTTTTAAAGTCTCATTCTCACCTATTAACGTGGTTACTGTGTGCTCTAATTCACCAAACTCCTTCTCTATCTCTTCTAACCTTCTCTCCTCTACCCTTATCTTCTCTCCTTTTTCTTCCTCCGGTGCTTTAAACAGCATCTCCTTCAAGCTCTTTTTTCCCCCTGTCTGAGGTCGCAACAGAGCTATCAGGTTGTCTATTCTCGCCAAGAGTTCTGAGCTTTTTATTAATGCTGCATCCGCTTTTGAAGGTTCTATTAACCCTTCCCACTCTTCTAAGAAACTCTCTATGTCTGTAAGATGAACAGAACCCAGGGCATCAATTCTTTTGATTACCCCATCTATATGGTCATCCAGGGTAACGATTCTCAGTTCCCTCATCTCCACAGGCTTCAGCATCTTCCTTATCCTTAACGTTACACTTTGGTTATCATGTAAGTAAGCTATTTGTGATATAAATTTAAACTATATTTAATAGTTGATAAAAAGAAAAGGTGTGAAACAACTAACGGTTATTAGTGGAAAAGGAGGCACGGGGAAAACAACACTTGTAGCTTCATTCGCCGCCCTCGCAGAGAACAAAGTCATTGCAGACTGCGATGTGGACGCACCTGACCTCCATCTACTGTTGCATCCGGGGATCATAAAGAAAGAGGAGTTTAAAGGACTGAAAGTTGCCGTTATGGATAAAACGCTATGTACCGAGTGCGGAATATGCGAAGAAACATGTAGGTTCAATGCGATTGCTTTGACCGAGGAGTCAGGTTATGCAGTCAATCCCGCACGCTGTGAGGGCTGCGGCGCTTGTGTGTTTTCGTGTCCGCAGGAGGCAATTATGCTGAAAGAGCGTGTCTCCGGATATGTCTTTCTATCACAGACGAACTATGGTCCAATGGCGCATGCGCAGCTAAATATCGCGGAAGAAACGTCTGGAAAACTGGTCACGGTTGTTAGAAATCGCGCGCAGCAGGTTGCTGAGAAGCAAGATTGTGAACTCATTCTGATTGACGGAGCGCCAGGGATCGGTTGTCCGGTAATTGCGTCCTTGACTGGTGTGGACCTTGCACTCATCGCTACCGAGCCCACCATGTCCGGACTACATGACCTCGAACGGATATTAGATGTGACCAGACATTTTGGAATTGCTTCAATCGTCTGCATCAACAAATACGACATTAATGAGGAGAACAGCAAGCGAATCACTGAGTTTTGCCGGCAGCGAGGAATAGAAGTTATTGGGAACATCCCTTATGATCCGGTAGTCACCAGGGCGATGGTTGCAGGCTTGCCCGTGGTTGAATTCTCGGAAAGCGTTGTATCAGATGCGATAAAGGATGTATGGGAGGGTATAAGAGGCTTAAATATAAATAGACAGGATTAGCTGTATAGTGATCATGCTGAGAACAGTAGTAATTAAAACGACAGAAGCGACTAAAGAAGCGTCTCTTTCGTATTTGGCTGCTAATATCATAGACATAACGGCGGAGGCAAAGAGTTCATCATGTCATAGACAACAGCTCGCGACAGCCCCTCCATGCCAAATGCGAATAATGCAACGGGATAGCCTAAATAGCACGTATTACCAAAGACCAAGGGTAAATATAATCCTTTTTCCAATGATATATCCGACTAAAATGATTGAGACTACCTCTCCAAGCCTGCACCTGTACCAATAGCCGTCACTCCGGTTCTGAACAACTGTTTCACTCCAAAATGTCGCATTAAATCAACAAACCTGTTTATCCTTTCAGGCTCTTCTGTGAGTTCCAGTGTTACTGAATCCAAAGCTGCATCCACTATTTTCGCTCCGTAAGATTCCGCAAGCTGCATCACCTCAGAGCGAGCTTCTGAATTCTTTACATGCACTTTCAACAGGCATAAATCCCTCACAATCGCCTCGCTCTCTCCCAAATCCACTACTTTTACCACTTCTATCAAGTTGCTTATCTGCTTCCTCACCTTCTCCAATTCCCTCTCAGAACCTTTTATCGCCACCGTCATCCTTGATAACCCTTCCTTCTCACATGGAGAAACCGTAAGCGAGGTGATATTGATTCCTCGCTGGGTGAACATGCCTGACATTCTCGTTAGAACGCCTGGTTGATCCTCCACCAATAACGAAATTATATGTGTTTGCATCTTTCCGTTCCTATCATTCCTATTATACCACCACCGGGGGGAATCATAGGCAACACCTTATCCTCCTTGCCCACAATCATATCAAGTACTGCTGTTTTTCCTGATTCGAATGCGTTATTTAAAGCATCCTTCAACTCCTCCGGCTTTTCTACTCGCTCTGCATAGCACCCAAATGCTTCTGCCAGCTTAACAAAATCCGGTGTGACCCCCAGACCTGTTTGAGCATATTTCTTCTCATAGAACAGCTCCTGCCACTGCCTTACCATTCCCAAATACCTGTTGTCAAAGATGCACACTACCACCTGTATATCGCTCTCAACGCAGGTAGCCAGATCCTGGCAGGTCATCAGAAAACTTCCGTCTCCTGCTATGTCCACGACTTTCTTATCTGGAGCCGCTACCTTCGCTCCTATCGCAGCGGGGAATCCGAACCCCATCGTCCCCAGCCCACCAGAGGATATAAACGTGCGGGGCTTCCTCGTCATGTAATAATGCGCTGCAAACATCTGACACTGCCCCACTTCTGTTGTGACTATTGCATCGTCGTCCAGGATTTTACTTATCTCTTTTATTAATATATCTGATACCGACGCCCCTTCCCTCGGTATATCCTCTACACACGAGTCACATGCCTCGTGCATCTTTTTTATTCTCTTCTCCCACTCGCTCCCGCTTTTCTTCGCTCTCTTTTTCTCCAGCAACTTTAATATTTCTGATAGCGCAAGCTTCACATCCCCTACAATCGGTATATCCACCGGTAGGTTCTTGTTTATCTCTGCGGTATCTATGTCCACATGTATTAGCGTGGCATCCGGTGCAAACTGGTCTAATTGCCAGCCCGTGGTTCTATCGCTGAATCTTGTCCCTAAGGCGAGCAGAGCATCGCATTCGTTAATCGCCCTGTTCGCATAGACCTGTCCATGCATCCCTGCCATGCCCAGGCAGAGAGGATGACTCTCCGGAATAGCTCCTTTACCCATAAGCGTTGTTACTACGGGAGCAGAAAGAAATTCCGCTAAACGACGTAACTCCACCGTGGCATCAGCACTGATAACACCTCCGCCTGCCAGTATAAGAGGGCGTTCCGCCTGTGCCAAAATCTCAACCACTCTCTTTATTTGCACTTGATTCGGCTTTATATTCGGTTTATAGCCAGCAAAAGTCTCCTTCGGATGTAAATCCACCTTTGCTTCCCCTGCTAAGATATCCTTTGGCAGGTCGACTAAAACCACTCCTTTCCTTCCGGTATTGGCAATATAAAAGGCATTATGGATGACCTTAGGTAAATCTTCCGTTCGCTTTACGAGGAAGTTATGCTTCGTGATGGGCATAGTGATAGTGAAGGTGCTGGCTTCTTGAAATGCATTGGTTCCTATTACAGAGGTAGGCACCTGTCCTGTCAATGCCACTACTGGAGAAGAGTCCATATTTGCATTCGCCAGCCCTGTAACAAGGTTCGTGGCACCGGGACCCGAAGTGGCAATACAAACGCCGGTTTTACCTGACACACGTGCATACCCGTCAGCTGCGTGTGCCGCGCATTGCTCATGCCTCATCAATATATGCCTTATCGCCTCTTCCTTGTAGAGCACATCGTACAAATCTAACAGAACGCCACCAGGTATTCCAAAGGCTACTTCTACTCCTTCAGTCTTCAACTCCTCCACTACTATCTCTGCACCGCTTAGCTTCACTCCTGTCATTTCTCTTTTCACCCTACTCCCCTTTATAGTATAAGTATCCCCTTTAAATTTAAATATGGATAGTGCTTGCAGGATATTTAAACTCTTAAGCACTTCAAGATAAAAATAACTATGGTTAGTGTAGTAGAAAAATACATCAGATTTTGTGAAAGTAGCTTTGGAGTCAGTCTCATGAGTAAAGAAGCAGATTATCTCAGAAACGAGTTGGAAGGCAGGCGGAAAATTCTGGATGTGGGTTGCGGTATAGGCACGTTTGAAGAAAGATTACCGGAATTAAATATAATTGGTGTTGATTTGGTCAGGGAAATGATAGAAACTGCGAGAGCAAGAACACCAAATACTTATTGCCTCGTGGATGCTAAACGATTACCTTTTCTCGATGCTTCTTTTGATGCTCTATTCTATGTTACGAGTTTGGAATTTATGGATGATTATAAAAAAGCAATAGAAGAAGCAGTTAGGGTTTTGGAACCTAGGGGGAAATTAATTGTGATGGTTTTAAATCCAGAATCCGAGTATTTTAAAACCCATTATTCAAAACCGGGTTCTTATTTTAGAAGGATGAAGCATAAAAACCTTGGAGAAATGGTTGATTACATTGGACGGCACTTTAATGTTCAAACTAACTATTTCTTGGGCATTGACGGAGAAAAAATCTTTGATACACAGGATAAAAGGTATGCAAGTTTGTTTATTATGAAAGGGAACAAGAGAAAATGATAATTGCCGAGATTACTGTTATTCCTTTAGGAACAAAAACACCAAGCGTGAGTAAATACGTGGCAAAAGCAGTGGAGGCACTGAAAAAATTGGGATTGGAACCAGAACTTACAGCTATGAGCACGATATTTGAAGCAGCAGATATGTCTGTAATTTTAAAAGCATTTGAAGTTGTGCATGAATCGGTCTTCGAGCAAGGTGCTGAAAGGGTGGTTACTACGTTAAGGATAGACGAAAGAAGGGATAAAGAAGGGTCAATAAAACAGAAGGTGCAGTCACTCGTATCTGCTCAAAACTCGATGGAATTTTGATTTGACTGGTCAAGTCAAGTTTTTTGGCTCTGCTTTCAAAATGGATTCCTCGCTTTCACGGCGCACGAATATTTGCCATTATCTTGTCAATAATATCGTCTGCGGTAATTCCTTCTGCTTCGGCTTCATAGGTCAAAATTATTCGGTGTCGGAGGACATCATGCGCTACCGCTTTAATATCCTCGGGGATAACGTAGCCACGTGCATTTAGCAGTGCATGCGCCTTTCCAGTAAGAATCAGCCATATTGACGCTCTTGGCGAGGCCCCATATTCTACCAGCCCCTTAATATCACCGCCCAACTTATAATTCTCCGGATATCTCGTAGCATCCACGAGTTCAGTAACATAATCCTCTATCATCTCATCTGCGTAAATCTTCTGATTAAACCTTTGTATCTCGATTATGTCCCTGGTGGTTAGAACCTTTGTGGGTCTGATTGCAATTCCCTGCGTATTCCGCTGTATTATGGCCTTCTCCTCCTCTCTTTTCGGATATTCTATCAGGAGTTTAAAAGTGAATCTGTCGACTTGAGCTTCGGGAAGCTTGTATGTCCCCTCGGTTTCTATTGGGTTTTGCGTCGCCAGAACCAGGAATGGCGAGTCTAATCCAAACGTTTCTCCCTGTATGCTCACCTGCCTTTCCTGCATGGCTTCTAATAGCGCAGATTGAACCTTTGGTGGAGACCTGTTTATCTCATCAGCGAGTATAAAATTAGAGAAGATAGGACCTTTTTGCGTGGTAAAACTCGCGGTTCGGTGGTCATATATCTTCGTTCCGATGATATCCGCGGGAAGCAGGTCGGGGGTAAACTGGATACGGCAAAATCTTGCAGCGAGGGTATCTGATAAGGTCTTCACCATCAATGTCTTTGCCAGACCAGGGACACCTTCAAGGAGGACATGCCCATCAGCAACGAGACAAATCATCAATTTGTTTAATATCTCCTCTTGACCAACAATAACTCGCTTGATTTCGTTCAGAGCATCATTTAGCTTCTTACAGTACGCGCGTGCATGTGAATTCAATTGCTCTATCTCTGGTTGGTGTTTCATCGTGAGTTCACCCTTTCACCTTACAGATACAAATAATCTAACATTGCCCTTAAAAAAATCTTAGGTAGAAGATTGAAAGAAGCGGGAAAATATCGCAAAATTTATAAAGATTTGAACAATAATTTGAACCAGAAGGAGGAAAAAGATTGCCAGAAGACAAGTGGGAGCCGAAGATATTAGCATTTTGTTGCAACTGGTGCTCTTATGCAGGTGCAGACGCAGCGGGTTTGGAAAGGAGACAGGTCCCCCCTACGATAAGAGTAATAAGAGTAATGTGCTCAGGTAGAATAGACCCTGCTTTCGTTATTTTGGGTCTTTTAGAGGGTGCGGATGCCGTTTTAGTTACTGGCTGTCATATAGGTGATTGCCATTATGTGAATGCGAATAACCAAACGAGGAATAGGTACGAATTTCTAAAGGAATTTGTGGACGAACTTGGGTTGGAGCCAGAAAGACTTTGGCTGCGCTGGATTTCGGCATCAGAAGGATTACTTTTTGCAGAGATGGTTCGAGAAGTCACGGAAAAGATAAGGGAGATAGGACCAAGTCCTTTGAGAAGAGACTGGAAGAAGTAAAAAATGCCGAGATATTATCTCGCATGGGCAAAAGATGAAAGGATAAGGGAAAAAGGAGCCAATGGAGGTTTTGTCACTGCCACGCTTGTAAGTGCGTTGGAAACCGGTTTTATTGACGCTGCTCTCGTAGTCGAGAAAAAAAGCGTGTATGAAGGCATACCTGTATTGACGAGCAATCCAGAAGTAGTGAAAGAATGTGCTGGGTCATTACACGGTGCGCCTATAAATCTTACGAAGTATGTGGTGGATTATGGAGCGAAAAAAAGAATAGGACTGCCGACAAAGCCTTGTGATGCACGTGGGATAATAGAACAGGCGAAGAGGCGGCAAGTAAACCTTGATAACATCGTTATGATTGGGCTTAATTGCGGTGGGACATTGCATCCGTTGAGAATGAGGGAGATGGCAGCGGATTTTTTTGGGTTTGACCCTGATGCGGTGGTGAAGGAGGAGATAAAAGAAGGAAAGATATGTTTGGTGAGTAAAGAGGAGGGGATGGGGGAAAAAGAGAAATGGGTGAAAATTGATGCGCTGGAGCAGAAAGGGTATGGCAGAAGAGATGCATGTAAATCGTGTGTGACGAAAATACCAACCTCAGCGGATTTAGCCTGTGGGAACTGGGGCTCGAATGACACGCAAAAGACATTTGTGGAAGTGCTTACGGAGAAAGGTGAGGCGATTTTAAAAAATGCAATAGAGAGCGGGTATGTGGAGATAGAAGAAGCCCCGGGGGAAGGAATAGAAAAGAGGAAGCAGATAGAAGCAGGTATGCAGAGACTTGCAGAGGACTGGAAAGAGCGAATGGATGAAGTAAGCGCTTTATCACGTTCGGAAAGACTTGAGTTTTATGTGGATGCATTAAAAAACTGCATCGGCTGTGGTGCTTGTAAGGAGGTATGCCCGGTTTGTGCATGTGAAGCCGGTGCGAAATGCCTGGATATGAACGATGCGAGAGATTCTTATGTGGTTTCCATGTATAACATGCTCAGGATATTTCATTTGATGGATTCTTGCATCGGCTGTGGCGAGTGCGAGGACGTTTGCCCGGTGGACATACCACTAACGCTAATACATAGGCGATTCTCTGAGCGGATGCAACGTCACTTAGGATACACACCAGGAATGGACGTCAAGGAAAGACCCCCTTTATACGAGACTGAGCTTAGATGGAGCGCCGAGGAATGAAGGTGATCTCTTCTATTTGTCCTGGATGCAGTATAGGTTGTGGCTTGTATTTGTTGGAATCAGAGGAAGGGGAGGGAAAGAGAATAAAAATATTGCACAGGAAGAACTCAGCGGTGAATGAGGGCAAACTATGCGAGTTCGGGACACATCTGCATGTATACTACGGAAGGGAAGCACTGAATAATACCGCGGATGGCAGGGAAGTGGAGCAGAATGATGCGATAGAAGAAGCAAAGAAAAGATTGTACGGCATGAAACCAGAAGAATTAGCCTTTATTGCACTGCCCGGGACGGTAACAAATGAGGAGATATTATCCTTTGCTTCTTTGGCATCCGAGTTTAGATGTGAGAACATATCCTTTGGATTTGAACGATTTTTCAGAGAGATACCGGAAGAAGCATCGTATATTATCGAGCGCGGGTTGCCATTTAGCGAAGTCGAGAAAGCATCCAGGATAATACTATTTTTTGTTGACCCTTTCGTGCATTATCCGCTGCTTGCGCGAAGGATATTGAAGGCGAAGAAGAAAGGAGCAAAAGTGGTAGAGGTCGCTTTTGCGAAGAACGAGCGCGGAATAGCAGATGAGACTGTTCTGGTTGAACCTACGGCAGTTGCGGGAATAAAGGAAAAGAAGGAGATATTTGAGAATTCGTTGATTATCGGCGAGTTAACGCCTTATACGAATTTACAATTTTTAGAGTTGATGATGTGGCTAAATGCATCTACTGCGTCCAGGCTATTTCTTTTGAAGCCATTTTTAAATGTCACGGGAGCTTTTTTGTTTGGATGCGGCTATTTCTCTAAAAGGAAAAAAGACCTGTTTGAAATAATTGACGGGATAGAAAGAGAGGAAATAAGAGCGCTTTATTTGCTTGAAACAGACCTTGCGGGAGCAATGCTCGGAGGTGAAGAGGTTACAAAAACAATCTCAAAACTGGACTTGCTGATAGAGCAAAATGCGTATAGAACTGTTTTATCGGATACAGCCACTATAACTCTTCGTTCAGAACCCTTTTTCATGAAAAAAGGGACGATAGTTAATATAGAGGGTAGAGTACTGGAATTAGGTGGTGAATCGGAAAAGGGGTTGCAAGTAATGGAGAATATGGGAAAAGGGAGGTCTTATGAGGAAGTTCATGAAGAAGTAAAGAAAAGGTTAGGATTGCCTACGCTAAACGAGTTTGTGATTGCGATAAAAAGAGAGGAGAGGAGTTTCGATATGGCGGAACCGAAAATAGAAAGTGAAATAGAAGGAGCAGAAGGGGAAGGATATTTCCTCTGGTATAAGACAAATCCTTTCTTCTGGTGTGGCGTTCGGAATAAGAATTTCGTAGAGATAAGCCCAGCAGCGCTGAGAAAGCTTGGGCTGTTTCGTGGTGACGAAGTGGAGATTGTACAGGGAGAGAGGAGAGAAAAGATGGGCTTTAAGATTTCTGAGCTGCCACCAAATTTAATTTTAGCTGAGTCAAAACTGTCGATTAAGCCATTTAAGGGTTTGCTAACCGGGGTGGAGATGAGGAGAGCCGATATAAAAAATAAAAAAATCGAAAAATTCTTATGAGATAAAAACAAGCTATTTGTTTAGCGCCATGAAATGAAAATCCAAAATCAAAACGCAGAATGGTTAAAATAGACCTGAAGAGAGTGGATGAGATAATAGAGAGGTATAAAGGAGAAGAGGGCGTTTTAATTCAGTTACTGCTGGACATACAGAACGAGCTTAATTGGATTCCCAGAGAAG
>JAPDIG010000031.1 GCA_025966525.1 Candidatus Methanophagales archaeon
GTGGGGTAAGAAGTATGAAGATAAGCGAGATTGGAGAGAATACAACGAAAAACTCGTGGCTCGTGGAGAAGCGTATATCTCCCTAGATTTCATTGATTCTTACATATGTTGCTGAATATAGATTACAGAGGGCTTGAAGGGTTTCTTAGAGGGTTATTCAGGCTCATCCACTTTGATGTGCCTGACTATACTACCATTTGCAGGCGGGTAAATAAGCTCAGTATAGAGATAAAAAAGACTTTGATCCCCTATAAAGGTAAAGAAGTGGTGATCTCCCTTGACTCCTCCGGAGCGAAGGTAGCGAATCGCGGTGAATGGATGAGGCAGAAGTGGAAAGTTCGCAGGGGCTGGATTAAAGTTCACATCTCGGTAGATGACCAAAATAAGCAAGTAGTGGGCATAGAAGCCACTGATGAGTCTATTTCGGATACCAAGGAATTTGAGAACCTGGTAGAACAATCGGTGGAGAACGTTGAGGCGGCAGGAGGAAAGGTTGTGCAAGCAAACGCAGATGGAGCATACGACTCCAATGATAATTTCAAAACCCTTGAATCCCACGATATTACTCCCGCAATAAAGATAAGAGAGAACGAAGGACCGACCTATCGGAGTAAGAATCCGAGGAAGGGGTATGCACGAGAATTCCGAGAACTTGGCTATGATAGTTGGCGTGACAGGTACAAATACGGAAAGCGATGGTACTCAGAGGGCACCTTCTCAGCGGTGAAGCGTAAATTTGGTGAATTCATACGTGCTACAAAGGTAAAAAATATGTTCCATGAGGTAAAATTGAAATATTTCTTTTATAATGCGATAATAAAGTATGATGCGATTCATGGATCGTTTCTCGCATGTTTAATCTGAATAAGAGATATACGCGATCAGTAAAACCTTTCAACGATGAAAGTTTTAATTATGCAACACAGCAAAAAAAAAAACCGAAAAGCTTTTATATGGTATAGACTTTCAATATCGTTAAGCGATACTATGCTATGATGAGAAATATCTTTTTGGGGTTTATCAGGATACACATTTTACACCATGCGAATGAAGGCGATATCTTTGGTGTATGGATTATGAATGAACTCAGAAGGCATGGTTATTCGATAGGTGCTGGAACTCTGTATCCCATACTCCATTCTTTAGAGAAAGAGGGCTATCTAAAAAGAAGGGACGAAGTTGTTAACGGCAAGGTAAGAAAATACTATCGAATAACTGAAAAAGGCGTTAATGCTCTTGAGGAAGCGAAACCAAAAATTAAAGAACTTGTGGAGGAGGTAATATGAACATAATTGTATCCATAGCGCTATTTGTTGTCGGGCTTGGATTAGTCATCTACTTTGCTGAGAAACTTGTCAAAGGAGCTGTTGGAACATCCTTGGGCTTTGGGATTTCCGCTTTTCTTATCAGTGTCATCTTCATCGGTTTCGACCCCGAAAATCTTGCCGTTGGGGCTGTTGGCTCCTTCGAGGGAATAGCAGGCATCGCTTTGGGTTCCATTATCGGAGCTGCTATGGTTGCCATCGCCCTCGCATTTGGGATAACAGCACTGTTTGCTCCTATGGGCTTTGAGCGGGTCCCAAAGCAGATTCTTACCGTGCCCATTTTGGCGGTGCTTCTTCTTGGTATATTGGGTTTTGATGGTCAGCTATCGAGAATAGATGGCACAATTTTGCTTCTTGGTTTTGTTCTATCAGTTATCTATCTTCTGCGGCTAAGCAAAAGAGGTCTTGACATTAAGCCCTCAGGAGAGGTTGCCGAAACTCTGGAGGAGGCTGAAGAACTCAGCAAATGGAAATCCTTTGGACTTCTTCTCCTATCGCTTGCCGCTGTCATCATTGGAAGTGAGATGCTGGTCGCTGGTTCTGAAACGATCATTGCGAGGCTTGGGCTCTCCGATACGGTTTTTGGAATGACTATCCTTGCCTTCCTCGTAAGTATTGAGGAGCTGGCAAGAGAGCTTCCTGCAGCGATGAAAGGAAGACCTGAGATAAGTTTTGGGAATGTGGTTGGCTCCATCCTTGCCTTCTTCTTATTCAATGCCGGAATTATAGCTTTGGTAAGCCCAGTCACCGTAGGCACTCAGGTCCTGAGGTTCTATCTCCCTTTGTGCTTCGGTACAGTTATTGTGGTCTCGCTCTTTATGATGACCAAAAAGATACCTCGCTGGGCAGGCGGAATTTTAGTCCTTCTCTACTCGATTTTCGTCATCGGAGGTTATATCTGAAAGAGGCATAGAAAATGACAGAAGTAAAATCAACAAAAGAGAAAAGGGTAATTCCTTTTGACCAGCCAATCAAGATTGCTATACTGTTTTTTCACTTCATCGGCTTCAGTGTATGGTATGGTGGAGCAGTAACAGGGGTAGAAGCCCCTGCTATATTCCCTGCACTGACGGTATTTTCCGGCGTGTTTTTGGTTGCTCGCGAACTCTATAAGGATGGGTTTGTTTGGCTTAGAGTAAGCGAGGGAGTGTTGACCATGGTCAAAGTCGTGCTTCTTACAGTCACCATGAGATTCACAGGAAATGAAGTTGTTTTTTTGAGTGTAGTGATGTTATGTGGGCTTCTTAGTTCACACCTTCCTGAAGAAGTGAGAGAGAGGGTGCTCTTTTGATTAAAAGGGTGTTTTCAGAGCAAGAGTTGGAAAATAAAGAATCCTTTATATAATATCAGTAGTTCCGAACACCCCTGCTTCCGAAGTTATTTATAACTCGTAAACCTCACGGGACTGAACAAAGATTATGCCATTCTCATTGAGGGAGTAGTAAACCGACTGAGAGCGATGGGGATAAAAATAGGGACGGCGTTTTTGGACAGGGAATTCTTCAACCCCCCTTCGATTCTAACGCTCTCCAGCATTGGCGTTGATTTCATCATGGCTGCGAGTAGCAACAAGCGAATAAAGCGGATGTTAGAGGAGCACAAGAGAAAAAACGGCGTTACTCCAGTGATATTCAAATACGGGTTGAGAGTGAAAAACGAATTTAAGATCAGGACCTGCTCAAAGAAGGGAGTTGCGAGGGTTCTCTTCTTTGTCGTTCAAAGCATCATGCACAATTTCCTGAACGTGCAGAAGAGCATCCTGTCTATCACCGCTTACGAGTTGAAATCGCTCATCGCTGAGGACATACAGAAATACCTGCACGATGGGAAATTCTTGGACATGGTTCCTTTCAGGGAGTTTTATGCAAAAATGGCAAGTTACAATGAGTGTAGGGTCATAGAACTTCGCTGTCAGTTAGCTGCCTCCTGACCCGGACGGACCTGCTCCAAGGCTACGATGTTCTCTTGACATCAATAGCGTGAGCTATCGGTATTTTGAACGGTTTCCACGCGTTAATACGAATAAAATCATACTTCTTATGTCATTTTGGCATGCAAAGTGAAACAACACTTTCTTAGCTCTACCCTCTTTTAAATTCAATGCGTAATATCCTCAAAATCTTTTATAGGTGGTCTACTAATATGTTTAAAGAGGTGATGTGCGCTCGGAACTTCATAGTTTCGGAACTACTGGAAAATACCGAAAGATTTATATGTTTATTTGTATGAATAAAAACATGATAAAAATGGGGGCAAAAGTAAACTTGATAAGTGGGAGAACAATCGTGCAGGGTCAAAATTTAGACAACAAGCTTTCGGAGGAATACTTCAATGAAGTGGCAACCTGTGAGTTAAACAAGGCGGATATGGAAAGACTGGGTGTGGCAGCAGATGGGCATGTGAAGGTGAAAACGAGTTTTGGAGAAGTGGTAGTGAAAGCGAAGGAAAAAGGAGGGACTCCAGAAGGGGTTGTTTTTATACCCATGGGTCCATGGGCAAATGCATTAGTTAGCGGGAACACACACGGTGCCGGTATGCCCCAGTATAAGGGCATAGATGCAGAGATAGAGCCGACAGAGGAGGAAGTGTTGCGCATAAAAGATTTGATGAAGACGTATATGGAATAGGGGGTAAAAAGGAGAAATGGTAGAAATTACGGATGTTGTATGCTCTTTGTGCGGATGCGTCTGTGACGATATTGTGGTAGAAGTCGAGGATAACAAAGTGACAAAGGTGAAGGGAGCATGTGCAGTGGGAAAGAGCAAGTTGATGGGACACGGAAGGATAGAAAGCCCCGCGATAAGGGAAAATGGTGAGCTTAGGGACTGTTCTTATGATGAAGCGATAAAGGAGGCTGCGGAGATACTGGCGGCTGCGAGAAGACCGCTTTTGTACGGCTGGAGTTCTACGGTCTGTGAGGCGGATAAAGTGGGAATAGAGCTCGCAGAAGAGATAGGCGCTGTCATAGATAATACTGCTTCGGTCTGTCATGGACCTTCAGTGCTGGCGATTCAGGATGTTGGTCTTCCAAGTTGCACGCTTGGAGAGGTAAAAAACCGTGCAGACCTCGTTATATACTGGGGTGCGAATCCAGCCGCTGCGCATGCTAACCACATGAAGCGCTACTCGTATATCTCAAAGGGGTATTGGACAGAAGAGGGCAAAAAGAACAAGAAACTTATCGTAGTGGATGTGAGGAAGACCGCGACGGCAAAGATGGCTGATGTGTTCTTGCAAATAGAGCAAGGGAAGGATTATCTGGTATTCTCTGCGTTAAGGGCTCTTTTGTATGGTTATGAAGATGTAGTGCCGGAAGTAGTGGGGGGGATCCCAAAGAAGGACCTGTTAGAGACCGTGAAGATGATGAAAGAAGCAAAATTCGGGATAATATTCTTTGGTATGGGTGTGACGCACACCCGTGGAAGGCATAACAACATCGTAAATGCAATACAAACGACAAGAGCTGCACATACACACACCAAGTTTAACATAATGCCGATGCGAGGGCATTACAACGTAGCGGGAATCAATCAGGTATGCACGTGGGAGACAGGGTATCCATTTGCTGTTGACTTATCACGCGGTTATGCGTGGTATAACCCAGGAGAACAGTCGGCTACTGACCTTTTAATTAGACGCGAGTGTGATGCAGCGTTATTTATTGCTTCTGACCCTGGAGCACATTTCCCTGGAGAGTCAATAAGGCATCTCGCAAAAATTCCGGTTATTCAGATAGACCCATTTCCTAATCCGACGACCGAATTTGCGAATGTTGTCATTCCGACTGCGATAAGTGGCATAGAGGCGGAGGGAAACGTTTATCGGATGGATAATATTCCTATAAGACTGCGGAAGTTGGTAGATACGGAATACATGGCGGATGAGGAGATACTGGAGAGGATACTGGAAGAAGTGAGGGCGATAAAGGAGAAGGAGGGCGAGTAAAATGGTAGAAGAATTATTGATACGGAATGGGGTGGTTTACGACCCTATAAACGGGGTGAACGGTGAGAAGAAGGATATTTGCATTCGAGATGGTAAAGTAGTGGAAGAGGTAAGAAATCCGAAGGTAATAGATGCTGAGGGGAGAGTAGTGATGCCTGGTGGTGTGGACATCCATGCACACATTGCTGGTGGTAAAGTAAATGCTGGCAGGCTTTTCAGACCAGAAGATGGAAGGAAAGGAAGAGAAGCGAAGACAAAAGTTTGCAGAGCGCAATCAGGCTATTCCGTGCCAAATACGTTCGCTACCGGCTACCGATATGCGAAGATGGGTTATACATTTGTGATGGAAGCGGCAATGCCGCCACTTGCAGCAAGACACACGCATGAGGAGATGGTTGACATCCCGATACTGGATAATGCGGCAATGCCGCTTATTGATAACAACTGGATGACGATGGATTACGTGAAGAGCGGCGATACAGACCTGCTTGCGGCTTACATTGCGTGGATGGTGAAAGCAACGAAGGGATATGGGGTGAAAGTGGTTAACCCAGGAGGAACAGAAGCGTGGGCATGGGCAAAGAACTGTGATTTAAATGATGCCGTGCCTTATTTCGATGTTACGCCGGCGGAGATAGTAAAGAGTTTAGCGGTAGCGAATGAGAAGTTCGAGATGCCACACAGTATCCATGTGCATGGGAACATGCTCGGTCATCCGGGAAATTACAAAGTAACGACGTCAACTTATGACCTCGTGAAAGGAATAACACCATATAGAGACCGTCCGACAATGCACGCGACACACACGCAGTTTCATTCTTACGGTGGTACGACATGGCGTGATTTCGAGTCGAAGGCGGGAGCCATTGCGGATTATGTGAACAAAAACGAGCACGTTAGTATTGACCTCGGTTCAGTGATATTAGGAGATACAACAACGATGACCGCCGACGGACCAATGGAATACAGTTTGTATCAGATAACGGGTCGAAAATGGACGAACCACGATGTCGAGCTTGAGACTGGTTCAGGAATAACACCCTTTTTGTATTCCGGGAAAGTGAGTGTGCATACAATTCAATGGGCAATAGGTCAGGAATTAGCATTGCTGATTAAAGACCCGTGGAAGCTTGCACTCACAACTGACCATCCAAATGCCGGTCCGTTCATCGGGTATCCGATTATTATCTCAATGCTAATGAGCAAGCGCAGGAGAGACGAATCAGCAGCAGATATGCACAAGGTAATATATGACAGAGCAGAACTGCCTTCAATAGACCGTGAGTATGACTTATATGAGATAGCGATAATAACCAGGGGAATGACTGCGAAGACTCTGGGATTGCACGAACATGGAAAAGGTCATCTCGGCGTTGGCGCGGATGCCGACGTTGCAATTTACGATATGTCACCGGAGGAACATGATGCGGGGAAAATACAGAAGGCGTTCCTGAATACAAAATACACGATAAAAGGTGGTGAAGTGGTGGTAAAAGACGGAGAAGTGGTAGCAGCACCAGCAGGGCGGACGTTTTTCGTTACGCCTGAATGTGACTCCAAACTAATGGAGGAGATGCTCGTTGACCTGAAGGCAAAATTCGAGCATTACTACTCGGTGTCATTCAATAATTACCCGGTTCAGGACGCTTACGTGCCGAATCCATACGAGATAAAAGCACCATGGAGGAGCTAATAGAGGGGGTAAGAAAAAATGCAGACAATAAGATTGAAGTTGAAGGAAGAAATTACAAGTGGAAATGCAAAGATACCAATTGATGTGGATTCATTGACTCCAGATAAACTGTTTGGCAAGAATGAAGCGGAGATAAAGGCTGTGAAGGTCTGGTGGGGCAATCGCGAAGAGAATACTGGCGACCTGTTCGATGTGAGCGTGGAAGGAGAAGCTGGGAGTGTGGAGGAAGTGAAGATAGTGATGGAAGGCGACTTATCAAGGGTGAAGCACATAGGCGATGGTATGAAAGCAGGGGAGATAGAGGCAATTGGTGATGTGGACATGCACTGCGGTGCGATGATGACCGGAGGTAAAATAACAGTGAGGGGAAATGCTGACTGCTGGGCGGGTCGTGAAATGCGCGGTGGAGAACTGATTATCGAAGGTGATGCTGGGGATAACCTGTGCGCGATGTATAGAGGCGAGATGACTGGAATGACAGGCGGTAAAGTGACGGTGGGAGGAAATGCTGGTGAATGTGCCGGACAATACATGGCAGGTGGCGAGATATTGATAAAAGGGAATACAAGCATTCTCACGGGATTGAACATGAAAGGCGGTAAAATTACGATAGAAGGCGATGCAGTAATGCCCGGTGCTGATATGACCGGTGGCGAGATAACGGTGAAGGGTAAGGTGCTGGATATGATGCCTTCGTTTAGGTTCGTAGGGACTACAACGATCGAGGGCGAGGAATATAAGAAATACATTGGCGACCTCGCAATGACGGAGAAGCGCGCAAAAGGTGTGCTTTACGTGAGATGATAAAAGTCAAGAGATAAAAAATGATTGAACGCAAAAATAAAGAAACATGATCCCGGGGTTACACCCTCGCAGGTGGTAGAGGTGCTCATTTACTCCGATTACACCAAGCGTCTCCCCGTTGGTGACCCTGACGACCACGAGCTGGTCATCAGTATCAGTGCAGCGATTATGCCTTCTTGAATCAACCGGTAGAAGTGTGAGATCTGAGGACAAGACCGCAGGCAATTTTGGAGCTTGCGAATTTCCTCCGCTCTTATTTCGTATCGGCTACGCCGAGCCGCAAAAACGAGCTATGCCACGACGTCCACTCGATGCCGTTTTGATTGAAGGATAAATCAAGGGGGATCGCTCGATGAAAAAGGAAGAGTGTAAATGAAGCCAAAATATGGGACTTTCAAGTAAAGAAAAACATTAAATGGTACATATTTCGCTTGCTGAGAAGAAGCGCTATGAAGAAAGAACCTCTCATAAATAAGATTGCGGACATATATCTGGGTATATAAAATGAGCTCAATATGATCCTTTCAGTATCTTCAGTAAAACCAAAAGTTGTCCTTCATTGTGAAAATGCGTCTTCATTATATCATCAATAAGCGTTCATTTATTCCTCCATATGCCGCTTAACATTTGCACATGCGTACAAAATTACTCAAAACCCGCAATCCCTTCTTCGATGACTTCTCAGGATGAAACTGAACGCCATACACGTTGTCCTTCTTCACCACCGCAGCTAATTGCACCCCGTATTCTACCGATGCTACTATATCCGCTTCATCTCTCGGCATGCAATAATAAGAATGCACGAAATAGAAATAATCGGCTTCGGTAATCCCATTCAGCAGCTCTGAATGCCTGTGCAGATGTAAGTTGTTCCAGCCCATGTGTGGCACTCGCACATCAGCAGGTAAACGAACTACTTTTCCTGGTATCAATCCCAACCCACTTTCTTTGCCCTCTTCGCTCTCTTCAAACAGAATCTGCATCCCAATGCAGATCCAGAGTACCGGCACGCCGGATTCTACAACCTCGATTAATGTCTCAGAAAAAGGTTCCAAGTTTCGTATGCAGTCATCAAATGCACCCACACCTGGAACAATAACGCCTTCTGCGGTTCTTATACTTGAAATATTATCCACAGTAATCAGCATCGGATTATCATACACCTTTTTCATCCCGTTGTATATGCTGAACAGATTCCCCATCCCGTAGTCTATTATTGCGATCATAAACCTTTCTTTTAAAAAGAAAGCTTTACCAAAGAAATATGTTTTCTTTTTTTCTTTCCTATCCTATGGTTGCAAGTTCGTCAAAGAACATCTTCTCGGTATCCCACGGACCGGGACTCGCCTCTGGATGGTACTGCACACATTTGATACCCAGATAATGGTCCTCGAAGCCTTCAACGGTATCATCATTCGCATTTATCTGCGTTAGTTCCACTATACCGTTCATCGAGTCTTTATCAACAGCAAACCCATGATTCTGTGCCGTTATGTACACACGCCCGCTTTTGATGTCTTTCACGGGCTGATTCGCACCCCGATGCCCGAATTTTAGTTTATACGTGTCGCAACCAAGTGCAAGCGCTATTATCTGTAAGCCAAGACAAATACCAAAGATAGGGATTTCTCCTGCGAAATTTTTTACCACTCTCATTACATTTTTTCCTCTCTTTGGGTCACCGGGTCCATTAGAAAGCAGCAAAGCATCGGGTTCTGAATCCCTTATTTCCGATTCCTTGGTGTTTGCTGGGAACACAAAAATGTCTAAATTCCGTTCTGCTAAGTTCTTCAATATGTTCCTCTTCACACCCAGATCAAGTACTGCTATCCTTTTTCCCTTCCCTTTTATCCTATAAGGTATCTTGCACGTAACCTGCTCCATCAAATCAAGCTCTGAGATATCGGGTTGAGTCCTTGCGAGTTCTAAAGCATTCGCTTTTTCCTCCCCACTGTAATCTTCTACCACTTTCAAACAGGCTTTCATCGTGCCATATTGCCTCGTTTTTATCGTCAGCATCCTCGTATCTATTTCGCTTATCGCAGGCACTCCCTCTTCTCTCAAAAATTGGTCTATGCTGCGCTTAATTTTATAATGCGAAGGAAAATCGCATTTCTCCCTTACCACGAAACCTTCTACTTTTATCCCTTCTGATTGGAATTTAGCACCGCTCACACCGTAGTTCCCGATGAGTGGATAAGTGGGCATTAATATCTGTCCTTTGTATGAAGGGTCAGTCAGAGCTTCTTCGTAACCTGTAAACGCAGTTGCAAACACGAGTTCGCCTAATGCAGTCCCCTCCGCGCCCCAACCTTCTCCTTCTACTACGGTTCCATCTTCAAGTGCGAGAATTGCTTTCATCTTCTCTCATTTCTCATTTGAAATACTCATTCACCGACTTCACTTCTATTTCGCTGCCTTTCATCCCCAATATAGCAGATGCCGCAGCCTTCGCCGCCTGCATCGTTGTTATATACGGAATACCAAGTTCAATACAAGCCCTACGTATCTGGTATCCATCCTTATAGGACTGTTTATCCGTGGGCGTGTTTATCACCAGCTTTATCTCTTGCGAGTGCATCATTTCTATTACTTTTGGAGACCCCTCTTGTAATTTCTTTAACTTCTTTGCATCAATCCCTCGCTGCTTTAGATACTCCACAGTGCCTTCTGTGCCAACGATTGACAGCCCCGCTTTTTTTAATTTGTGTGCAACATCTCCTATCACCTCTCTGTCCTCTTTACATACCGAAATGAAGACCGTGCTGCCCTCCTCTAACGGCAGAGGATTATAAGCCGCGAGTTCTGACTTGAAAAACGCTTTATCGAACTCGTCATCTATCCCCATTACTTCCCCCGTGCTCTTCATCTCTGGTCCTAATATAGTGTCCACACCCGTAAACTTCAAGAATGGTAATACGACCTCCTTCACTGCTACATGTCCAATTTCTCCTTCTTTATATTTTTTAACACCCAAATCGCGTAATTTATGCCCCAACATCACCTTAGCTGCGAGCTTTGCAAGTGGTATCCCTGTTGCCTTCGCAACGTATGGTATTGTCCTACTTGACCTCGGATTCACCTCCAGCACGTAAACCACATCATCCTTAACCGCCATCTGAATGTTAAGCAGCCCTTTTACCTGTAATCCGAGCGCTATTCTACGCACATAGTCCCTTACCGTATCTATAACATCCTTAGACAATGATTGCGGTGGAATAACACAAGCAGAGTCGCCGGAATGAATGCCCGCTTCCTCTATGTGCTCCATTATCGCGCCGATCTGAACCTCTTCGCCATCGCATACCGCATCTACATCTATTTCAGTGGCTTTTTCCAGGAATTTGTCTATTAGCACTGGCTTATCCTTCGATACTCGAACTGCCTCACGCATGTATCTGATGAGTTCTTCTTCGTCATGCACTATCTCCATTGCTCTTCCACCTAAGACGTAAGAGGGACGAACAAGCACGGGGAATCCTATCCTCGATACTACTTCCTTCGCACCTTCCAGTGAGGTTGCATATCCACTATCCGCCTGAGGAATTCGCAGACGTAGAAGGAACTTACTGAATCTCTCCCTATCTTCTGCCATATCTATGTTTTTCGGGTCGGTTCCCATGATTACCGTCTTTGACCCTAACCTTTCCAGTTCCTTCTTCAGTGGTACCGCTAAGTTGACCGAGGTCTGACCACCAAACTGAACCATCACGCCATCGTATTTCTCCTTCTCTATCACGTTCATCACGTCTTCAAGCGTCAAAGGCTCGAAGAAGAGCTTATCCGAAGTGTCGTAGTCTGTGGATACGGTCTCTGGATTGTTATTTATGATATGCGCTTCTATTCCTTCCTCCTTCAATGCCTTGACTGCATGCACGGTGCAATAATCAAACTCGATTCCCTGCCCAATCCTGATAGGACCAGCACCAATAATCAACACCTTCTTTCTGTTGGTGGGCTTTAATTCACATTCTTGCTCATAAGAGGAATAGAAATAAGGTGTTTTCGCCTCGAATTCCGCTGCACATGTGTCCACCATTTTATAGGTAGGCAAAAGACCTTCTTTTCTTCTGAGGTCGCTTATCTCCTCCCTGCTTCTACCGGTTAGCGAAGCAATCCGCTCATCGGTGAACCCCATTCTCTTCGCTTTTCTCAAATTCTCGCCAAGATTATCCTTTAATCTCGCCTCCTGTCGCAGTATCTTCTCTATCTTTTTTATGAAGAACGGATCTATACAGCCAAGTTCAGCTATCTCCTCTATGCTAATACCACGTTTCAAAGCCTCGTAAATCGCAAAAATACGATTATCCGTTGGAATTTCTAAAAGACGTTTCAACTCCGCTTCTGACCATTTCTCATACCCTGCCCCAAAGTCCTTGTCTATCTCCAAGGAGCGAATAGCTTTTTGTAACGCCTCTTCAAAAGTCCGCCCTATCGCCATTACTTCGCCAGTGCTCTTCATTGATGTCGTTAAAGTTCTATCAGCGCCTGAGAACTTATCAAAGGGCCATCTCGGTATCTTCACCACCACGTAATCTATTGCAGGCTCAAAGGAAGCGGGCGTCTCCGCTGTCACGTCATTCCTTATCTCATCCAGATGCAGCCCTATTGCTATCTTCGCCGCTAAACGTGCAATTGGATACCCCGTAGCTTTTGATGCGAGCGCAGAGGACCTTGACACACGAGGATTCACTTCTATTACCCTGTACGATCCTTCTTTTAATGCAAATTGTATATTACAGCCACCTTCTACCTTTAGCGCTCGTATTATTTTTATCGCCGCAGACCTCAACATCTGATGCTCCTCATCGGATAATGTCTGGGATGGTGTAACAACTATTGATTCGCCGGTATGAATGCCCATCGCATCAAGGTTTTCCATGTTGCAGATCGTAATGCACGTATCCTTCGCATCCCGCATCACCTCGTACTCTATCTCCTTCCAGCCAAGCACACTCTCTTCCACTAAAACCTGATGAATCCGCGAAACTTGCAGCCCGTAAGCTACTATCCTCCTCAGCTCCTCCAACGTCCTCGCTATTCCACCTCCCGTACCTCCCAGGGTGTAAGAAGGTCTAATTATGAGCGGCAAACCTAGTTCAGCCGCAACTTCCTCCGCTTCCGCCACGGAATTAACAGTAACACCCCTCGGTATCGGCTCGTTTATGCGTTCCATCGTTTGTTTGAATCTCCCCCGATCTTCGGCGTCATAGATGGCTTCTAAAGGAGTTCCAAGAACTTTCACACCGTATTTTGATAAAACACCCAGTTCTGCTAACTCTGCCGTCATGTTCAATGCCGTCTGCCCACCCAAACCCGCCAATATGCCATCAGGACGTTCTTTTTCCACTATCTTCGCTACCACGTCCGCCATCAGCGGTTCTATGTATATAACATCCGCCATCTCAAAATCGGTCATTATCGTTGCGGGGTTGGAATTAACGAGCACAACTTCCACGCCTTCTTCTCTTAAAGCCCTGCAAGCTTGCGAACCGGAGAAATCGAACTCGGCAGCTTGCCCTATTTGTATTGGACCAGAACCTATTACCAGCACCTTCTTTATGTCTTCTGTTTTTGGCACTTTCTTGTTTTCTTAAATATTTTACAATATAAACTTTCATTACCTATAACGTCTCAAGAGTTCTTTTATAACTGTCTAATTTCAGTTAGTTTCTTTTTATATATGAATGCTCCATCAATCCATATTATTTGATGGTTTTTCTTTTGCAAAGTATATTATTTGGTTTAATGCATGGGGTTTTATTCTGGGAGATAATTAGAAATATGGCTGGAATAACAGCGATAGTATTGCTTACAGGGACAATTGGCTATTTAATGGGATATATAAATGAAAAGCTGGGAAATGGCAGTATCATTCCGAGCTGGATAACACACTCGTTAGCTAATATAATGACTCCCCTTTTCTTTATTTAAGGATATATAAATTTACTTCCGATAACAGAGCGTATCTGGCTATGGTGCTTCGCACCTCAACCCAAATTCCCCTTCGGGAACTTCAGATATGCTCGGAACGTTATCGGAAATTGCTTTTAATATAAGAATTATAATATAAAAATGGAGGTATGAGAAAATGGAAGAGAGGGAATTAATCGCCAAGGAGATAGAAAATATTGCTGAGCCATATCTCACAGAGATACTGGATTTTATCCGATTTTTGAAGACTAAGGCTTTAGAACAAAAGATGAAACTTGCATTAGCAAGTGAATCATCTCTTAAAAAAGACTGGCTAAGATCTGAGGAAGATGAAGCATGGAAAGATTTGTGAAAGGGGATGTAATAGTCGTTCCTTTCCCCTTCTCAGATTTAACCAGAGCCAAAAGACGTCCCGCTTTGGTAATCGCAGAGTTAGAAGGCGATGACCTGATCCTTTGCCAGATAACTAGCCAGTCTATTAGAGACCGGTACGCTGTTTCAATTGATGAAAGTGATTTTGAAACAGGAACGCTTAGACAAAGAAGCAATGCGCGACCTAATCGCATATTCACAGCGGATAGTCATATCATTCTGTATCGAGTTGGTCATCTTAAGCCTGAAAAGATCGATCAGATAATTGAGAGGATAGTATCTATACTTCGGCGATGAATATGCAACTTCCGATAACAGAGCGTATCTGGCTCCGCTATGCTCCGCCAAAATTGCCTTCGGCAACTTCAGATAAGCTCGTGACGTTAAGTGAAATTGCTCGTCCGCCTGAAAAAATTTATAAATAAAGGAGATTCAACCATGATTATGAAAATAGCCGATGAAGTAAAAGTAGCTTTAGTAACCGCAGCTTGTATACTTAGCATTGCAATCATATTCAAAAATGTCCTTCACGTTCAAGCTGACTTTATAATATTAAACAGTCCTGTCTATTTATTTGTAGTTTATATTATCACAAGAGACAAAGCCAAGAAGTCAAAATGCGACAGGCCTTTATATTGGAGTTTGGCGATAATTTTTGTTACATTGGTTACCATAGCATTATATGCAATATGACTTGTGGCGGACGAGCAACTCTGCGGTGCTTCGCACCTTGCCCTTATCGGGATCACTTAACAGGAGGATATGTGGCTTCGCCTTCGGCTACGCCCAAATTTCGCCTTACGGCTGGACTTCAGATACGCTCAGAACGTTATACGCCATGCCTAAGAGGTAGATGCGATGAGAAGAAAGATGAGGGTATATCTGGATACTTCGGTAATTTCAGCGCTATTTGATGAGAGGAATCCAGAGAGGAGATCACTCACGAAAACATTTTTCTCGCGGAAATAGGAAACTTTGAAACTTTCATCTCCGAAATTACGATTACTGAAATTGAGCGGAGTCCCGATGTAGAGCTAAGAAACAAAATGAAGGATGCAGTATCACGATTTTCAGTGCTCTCTTTAACCGATGACGTTGAATGGATAGCAAGCGAGTATATTCGCTATGGTGCGGTTCCTGAAGGTTACCTTGAGGATGCCTACCATATTGCCATCGCCGTCATAAATGAGATGGATTACCGCTTGAGTTGGAACTTTAAGCACATAGTGCGGAGAAAAACGAGAGATATAGTGAGGATGGCAAACACTTTAAATAACCTAAGACAAATAGAAATTATGACACCTGCGGAATTGCTATAGGAAGAGGAAGTATGAACAAAATTAAACAAAAAGATATCGACGAAATAAGAAGAGCGGTAGAAAAGGAATTCCCTAACGATCCTGCTTTACAGCAAGTTCATATTGCGAGGAAAATCATTGCTAAAGAAGCACAACTTGAAGGATTAAGTTTCTTTGAATATATCAAGCTGTTAGGGAAGCGAGTTAAGAATGATTAAGAGGGGCACGGCGTATAACAGAG